>NZ_FMUC01000004.1:344475-538696 GCF_900100935.1 Pseudomonas sp. NFACC25 | reverse complement strand
ATCCGGCGATGTTTTGAAGCGCTCGGACTCCAGCCGCTTTAGCCAAAGGCAAAAACCGTTACGCTCCCAATACAAAATTTTCACTCGGTTTCGAGGCTTGTTGAGGAACACGAAAAGTACCGGGTCAAACACCGCGACCTTAATGTCCAGTTCGACCAGAGCGGCTAGGCCATCGATGGATTTTCGGAAGTCGACGGGTTTGGGGTAGAGATAGACTTTTTCGACTTTTGCGTCGGGACGCATCATGAGGTGCTGGCTCCGGAAAGGAATCGGGAGCACAGCATCGGGGATCAGATGGTGACTTTGAATGTGGGGTTCATGGAGCGCTTACAACTCATCGTCGGTTTGAGTGCGGTACTCTTCTTGCCGACGTTGACGCTCTTTGATTCGTGCGAGATCTGGAGCCGTAAAGACACTGGTTTCTGGATCGAAATCCTTCTCCATGGTCTGGCGCAGTTGACTCATGTTCTCAACTTTTGCGGTCAGCCGATCAATCTCGTCCTGCTCGACTTTAATGAAACGCTTGCGGTTGAGGTCGATGAAATAGGCCTTGGTACTCGCCATTTCCTTGCGGACTTCTTCCATGTCCATGCCGTCGAGCTTTTTCCCGAACTCGGCATTGTTGTAGCGGGCGTGCAGCATACGAATGTCGACCAGGTAATTGATAGATTCACCTTGGCTGAGATCTTTACCCATAGCTTTGAGTGTTTGATCAGCTGTCAGCAGGCTGCTGCCATCAACTTTGGTGACTTTCGATTCGCCACACGCGGCGAGCATAACAATAGACAACGCGAGTACCAGTTTTTTCACGAACTGCATTCCTTTGATGTGAGAAAACTTTATACCATAAATATAATAGCCACTCAACATCACGAGCTAATACTTATGCTTCTTGCCCACCAGTGACGGCGATGAATATTAGTTCGAGTTAGTATGCTGCTGGAATACCGCTAAATACTTACTCCTCCATGTCAAGCTCATTGGATAGACCCCGCAACTCACGGCATGTCATCTATCGCTGCTGACACCGCTGTAAAGATTGCCAAGATGATTGAGAACTTCCGTGGTATCCGAAAACAAATACCAAGATCCCCGCGTCACAATTAATCAATGAAGCATTGAACGGTGCTACTGACGGTAAGTCTGACTTTAGCGCTTGGTGTTGCTCAGTCCAAGGTGATCAAGAACACCGCTGAGCTGACCATGAACCTCAAGTCGTTCAATCCAGACGTGCTAGCCCTCGTTATGTACGGCGACGTCTACAAGGACGTTGCGGTGCCAGGTGCCACCGCTTCAATTAAGGCGTTTAAGGAGTCCAATGCTATTGTCCCTGGGATCATCTCCTTACTGACCAGCGTAACCATCAAGGGAGAGGCTGAGCCACTGACTGAAGGTCAAGACTACGTTATCTCTAACGGCTCTCTCTATTTCCCAAAAACCTCGGCAATCCAAGATGGAGATATTGCTGATGTCGTTTACGAAAAAGCCGCTGTGCGCAGGATCGAGGGCTTCACCAACACCGGTGTGAACGTGCGTATTACCTTCGACGGTATCAACCTGGCAAATGATGATGCCCCGGTGAAAGTGGTTTACCACAAAGTCTCGCTGTCTCCTGCAGCCTAGCGTCAGCTGTTGTCTTCGGATTACGCGGATCAGGAAATCAAAGGCACCTTGCTTGTATCCAAAGCAGTCACAGGCGCTGGACGCTCCAAGCTGTTCGTTGAAGAGCACGTAACTGCAGCCTGATCAGCTGGATGCATAAGGGGCCCGCAGGCCCCTTAATTTATTTCTTGTCGGTTATGTTTAGCATGAAGGTCTGCGACGCATAGGTATGAAATTCTGGCAGGTCACTTACGATCTGACCGTCATCGAATCTATGATGGGCAATAGATGGAAAAAGCTCCCTAGGAACTGGGTGTAGTGCATTTGGATTGTGGAACATTGACACCCCCTCTGCCCAAGTCTCCTGACAGGTCTCGTTCACTTCATATCCGAACATTTTAGGGAGTGAGGCATTTGGATCATGATCATGGTAAGTTCCAGCCCTGTGCATTATAACGGACGCACTTCCAAATCCAGCTTGTTTGCCCATACGATTAAATTTAGAGATGGTTCCACCTGCGGTAAACAATATTGCGCTGATGTTTTCGGCGTCTGGCTGAAAAAAGTATCCCGATGGAATTACTTTATCTCCTACCTGGTGGGTCTCAATTTTCAATGGGGAAATAATTAAATTGCCTTCGTCATCCCTGTGAAAGTCATGACGTACTCCGTAGAGGTATTGCAATAGGGCCGTGCCACTCCACGTCATTGATTGGTTGTCATGGAAGTCGGCAATAGCAATGACCAAAGGGTTTCCTGCAACATGATCCAGTTTCCAGTATTCTTTTTTAAGTTTCGAGAATAACGGGCTGCCAAATTTAATTGGCATTTCATCCCTGGTTTTCTCCATCAGCTCTTCAGGGGACATTGCCTCGATTGGCCGATTTATAGTTTCATCCGTAACAGCAGTTTTCCTCCCCACTATTACAGCTTCGATGGCAACGGTTTTGCCGAACTTCTTTACTAGGAAGTCAGGGGCATAGTGCTCCCTGTCGAAGAATAGAGCTTCTTCCACAAGGTAGGCGTTTAGGTAGAGCTCCCACAGCCTCGCATCAAAGCCCGTAGACTGGAACTGCTCAACGTAGTTACCATCAATGTCCACAAAGTGCGGAGCCATCTCGGCGATAATCTCCTTTGCAGAAGAGAAGGACGGTTCGTCTCGAAGTCTCAAAAAAAATGGATGGAGCTTCTTATCCGCAACGATAGGTGTGAATAGATCCATTGCCTCGCCAGTGGCATCCCCTTGCTCAAAGACCTTTTTTCCAGTGGCAGTATGATGCTCCATTCGTTTGGCGAGCCAATCCTCAGCCTTTTTAGGTGATTTCATCCCGTGCTTTAAATCAAACAAACGGTATCTTCCGACCTCGTCTCGTCCTAAGAGAATTGAGACAAATTCAGTATCTTCGATATCTAACAGTATAGATCCCAAAATTGATTCGTCGGAATTACTAAACCAGGCTAGCTCTTTGCTTATATACGCCGCGCCTGGAGTTCTAGACGGCCCAACCAGAGCGCTGAAACGCTTAACGTCCATTGGTTTCATAGCGAAATTGCTCATTTTAATCCCTTATTTATTATCGACTACTAAATTCCAGGCGCGACCATCGAACCTGAATTCAATACACTCACAATTAGCAATTGGGTTGCTAATATCGAAAACCCTGAAATCACCCATTGAGTCTGAGTTGATCAGTTCTGGGCAATAGGCAACCAGCCAACGTACTGCTTGCATAAACTGACCGTGCCCAAAGACCACTACCTTACCGGTCATGGTGTTCAGGCGAATCAAAACAGTCCTAGCTCTCCTGATCAGGTGACTGAAGGACTCTGTGCCAGGCCAATCCTCGAAGTCCGGATCAGCCGAATTCCAATACGCCTCAACCCAAGGTTTTCGCTCCGCAGCTGTTGTATCGGTACACCTGGCCGGTGAGAGGTAAGTAAATTCCTCTACTGCCCAAATCTCAACAGGACACCCTGGAAACTTTTGGATAGTCGGCAGCGCCGTATCCTGGGCACGCTCAAACGGCGACATCACGATCAGATCGGGCGCTACATCGAACGAATCCGCTACAGCCCGTGCCTGCGCCCAGCCTTTTTCAGTCAGCGGAATCAGCGCCGGGTCTGATGTTGCATTACCAGCGTTCGCAGCGCTCTCACCATGACGCACGAAATGAACTGTCAGCATACGACCGGCTCCAGCTCGCCCTTGGCCGCAGCCTCGGCAATCTTGAACAACTGGTCAGTCAACCGATGCACATTCTCCGCACCAACCTGCATCAGCATGTTCTCCATGGCTTCCTTCACCTCTGTGTCATCGCGCTTGTGCTCTAAAGCAAAAGAAATACAGTTGAACACGCAGTCCAGAACATCAAATCGATAACCATCCTGCGATTCAGAATCCAGCAAGTAATCCAGTGCAACTTCCAACGGCATGTCATGCCCGCTAACTTGCAGCACAGCCACACTTTGACGGCAAACATAATCATCACGCTCTGCAAGTGTTAGTTCTGATATTTTCTGCATCCCTGGCCTCGGGCTGGCTTGACCTCAAATCATTCTTGACTACGGCCACATCTGTGTCAATCGAAATTATATGATGTGAAAATAATAATAATAATAATAAGAAAGGCTTTCGTATGTCTCTGCTCGAACCTGTTGTTCCATTTAAGAAAGTTTTTATTACCCAAGCCATTCCTGGTGCATCGGGTACGGAAGATAAAGAAGAGGTATCTTTCGATGTTTATGGCCTCACTACAGCCGACTTCGTACACCTTGTTGAACGCCATGGCAAAATCCTCGCAACTATATTTCTCCATAACGCTGAAGAGGATCTGAAGAATACTGATAATTCAAAGTCGATTATGGTGCAATTCCCCGAATTTGGTGCTGCATGTGTCGCTGCCGGATGCAAAGAACCAGATCTTGCCGAGCATGTTGTGAACCTACCGTTTATGATCCAAGTGGAACTGATGGGAGCCGTATTCTCATTGACCTTCCCTGACCGATGCGACCTACCAGGTGATCGTGAAATCTGGGAGAATGTCGTTAAAGCCGTGAGCGGAATCACAGGGGATTCTTGGACGCTTGCTGATGAGACGTCGCTGAATGGGGGTGCGTACTTCAGCTCCCTGACTTTCGAGATCAGCGCTTAAAAGCCAGGGTTTACGGATTCAGTCGCCGCCAGGGTAAGCGCGACAAGGTGATATCAATTGATCGCTAGGAACTTCGGCCAGTCTTTCTCAGCATTGAATCGAAGCTTCATGATCATCCGCTGTAGGAAGCCAATGTGACTGTCGCGCTTGAGATCCGCAAATACAAAACCAGGACTGCTTAGGCCGTCAAAAGCGATCTGGACGTTGTCGAAACGCACTGTACCGACATGAATCATCTTGCAATCGACGTCGTCGCTCGCGACCTTGTAGAACTTCATATCGTGAGCAGTTATGTAGCGCATCTCTTGTTCGCTGTAATCAGTTTTCATTCCGGCGAATAGATTTGCGTGGTTCCTTGTGTCCGACGTCCTCACTTCGCATAGACCCCCATGTGGATCTTCACCACCCAGCAACTTTGGATCAACACCATAGCGTTTAAGTGTTTCGATCCCCTCACCGGTGAATTTGATACGCAAACCGGATTTGGACACCTCATCGACTCTATCGTATACAAAACCCTTGTCGATTATTTCTACGCGAACTTGAGCGTTCAGAGGCTCCAACTGGACAAAACCATTCTTTTGAGCAGCTACGTAGACATTGCCGGTAAACGTGTCTGCAAACGGCGAGCGGACAAATCCAAAGAAGACTTCCCCCACAAGCCAGAATGCGGCTAGGAACGCACAAGCTTGAGCAAATGTTTTACGCCGCAGCATTTGCAATCTCCATGTCATCCTGACGCTTATAGAAAGGAGGCTCGACATTCAACAGCGCGGCAGCCAGCAGGATCACCCCAACATTTTCCCAGATCATCTCTCCCAAGAAAGGCAGAAGCGTGCTTGAGCCCGGCAAGATGGTTGCCAAAATTGCTACTGGATAAGCAAGTATCGATGCTAGGAAGTGAGGTAAGTACCAACCCTGAAGAAAACCAAGTGCCTGTGCCGCTGTTTCCGGCAGTGTCTGAAGCTCTGTTGCAGATGCCAATACGAATGCGGGAGTAACCACGCAAAACATGAACACTCCCCACATAATTCTATAAGCCTTCATATCAATCCCTAATTATTTAGTTGCATCAATGCTACTGGCGCTGAACTAGCGATGAAAAGCGTTTTTACTAAGCAGTTACATACCCAATTGTAGTTTTTCTAATAACTCCCAAACTCTCTGCGTTTCTGAAAATCTCACCGGCCCGGAGGTTCCCGATTCTGGCGTTTTTCGCGAATTCCTTGAGTCTAACCGGCGTACCGGGTTCCAAGGTTTTTGCGTGGACAACGAGCGTTTTCAGGATTTCTGCATTCGAATCAGGAAGCGTTTCTGTAGTTTTTGAGGTTTCTGGCGTTTCTGACACCTCCGCTGGCAACGTTGTCGCATCCAATAATGGCTTTTCGCTACCCTCCGAGGCTACAACATGCGTAATAGAGCGTCTAGCCCCCCGAACGCCAGTCAATATCAGAGCTGGAACGATCTCCAGGGACATCGCGAAACCAAGGCACAGAAGCTGAGCCAGCAACGGAGGTAGGCTCGACGCCTTGGCAACCCCAGATTTGATGTGAGCGATCTCTAGTGATCCTGCGTTGATACGCGTAAGAGCCTGAGCACGCTGTGATGCTGCACGCCCACCTACGGATTCTTCAAGCTCCAGTGCCCTGGAAACCATCCCCCGAGCCCTCAGCTCATTAGCTTGCGCCGATGCATCGGAGATCTCTTTATCAAGCTGAGAGATAAGAGCAGAGTCATTCTTAGCCAAGCTTACTAGAGCATTCACTCGACCTGTTGTCATAGCTTCATGAGTAGCCTTACTGACGTTTATCGAAGTCATGAGTCGATCATAAGTAGCCCATCCGCTAACACCAGACAATATCAAGGCGCAGGCTATTGTCAGAGCTGCACTAGCACCGCGCAAAACACGAATCGCAACAGGCCACGCCAAATATTTGAATACATCAAGAAGCACCGCCGCAGACGCAAACAAGAGCGCAAGATTCTTGTCTTCAATAAGTGCATACATAGCCAAGGCTACAGAAATTGCAGTTACGCTAGACAAAAGGAATGCGATTGCGACAAGTAATGTCGACAGCTTTTTGCTCATCTTGAGCTCCGAAATCTTTGTATAAGTCCATTATATAAGGGGTTCCAGACAGTGCAATAGCATCGGAGCGCTATTTGACATCACATTACCTTCATATAGATTGCATTTATTTATTGAGTAGGTGAGTCCAATTCAATATGATGTTTATAAGCCTCAGCCAAAAAAGAAAATAATAATGGGTATCAAGGTTTTGATTAGTCATCAAGCAATTGCTGATACACCAATTAAAAGCGGCGATCCTCATCGCGATGATTGCGGATGCGGGCTTTCATATGAGCACGATGACGCGCAGGAACTTCAGGAGTTAATTTATATTACTCTTGATGTAATCGAAGTATTCGGAGAAGCCGGCTTACGCGCACTTTCAAATCGTGCAGAAAGGCGTGCGGATGAACTGGATATTAAAGTTCGAGCGAAGCTGGCTAAGGCGGAAACCGAAAAAGCTTTGGGTGAGGCTCGGCTATCTGAGTATGACCAGTTGGCTCTTATGGGGGCCGTGGGCAACATTGGAGGTGACATGGACGCATACGACCTCGCGAAGACGCTGGTGCGCCGCAAGGTCTATTCAGTCGCTGAAATTATGCGTCTCTCAAGCGTGCAGCTGAGGCATCTACTCTCGTAAAAACGACTCAGCCAGCAACGTGGCCAGGGGCGCAGGTTTCTGACCTTTATCGAATGACGTCACTAGAAATGTTTTGCCGGTACGGTCGCGAAGCACCATGCCTTCTTTGACCAGGCGGGCTTCGACATGGAGCTCGGCAAATAGCCCAAACGCAGTCGTGTCACCGTCAACCTGCCCGTAGATTCACCCGGCCTCGTCAGCCACGACTTCGCTTAGCACGCGGTCAGATGGACTGAAAGCTCTCTTAACCATCCTGCCCATCCTCCGGGCCCCCTTGCACATCATCACGAAAAACCAGATCACAGGGATCAGCGGAATCGAGATCAGAATTCCACCCCAAACATTGATCTGATGCACGACCCACTGCAGGAGCCTCCATAGAGCGCGTAGGGGCAAGCACCAGTTGATTCTCCTGACTCACCTCGGCTGAGATACGCGAGCGCAAACAACTGATGCGGGCTAGTCAGAGCCGATGGATGAGTCTGATCAACGTCGATTACGAGGAATTCGTTCCCCTGGCTGTCGACAGCGCCGATTCCGTCAACCTCTACCCAGGCCTCACGGATTCGATGGGTAGTCATACGGTCGCCATCTTTCGTTGAGTCGTCGACAATGCCGAACACAAGCCCCACAACATAGACTTCATGCTTCACTTCTCGAACAACTGCTTCATAGATAAGAGATCTTGAACTCATGACTGCGACTCATCTAGATATTGTTCAACCAATGAAAATAACTTCTCCTGGCTGATGATTTCCTTTCCAGCTAAATGAACTAGCAGAATTTCTATTTCATCAAGCCTTACTTCGCCTCCTGAAAGCTTTGAAAAAGTATTGGTCATATTGTCAGTGCGATCCAGTTCGACGGTGATTCCGTGCTGGGCAGCTAGAGCCAAAACATGATCTGCTACGTTGCTAAATTTATTATCCATGAGTAGAACGCCCCCAAGACTAATATTCGAAATTGTACCGCTTGCAAGGTTTGCCAGCAAATGGTCATGCTGGTAAAATCGGGGAAATACATGGAGATTTAATTTATGGACTGGTGTAATACTAATTATTCAGAATTGCCCTTTCACGTTTCTGCTCTGATAGCTGAGCACGGACGGCAAGCAGTCTATGATTTATATCTGAATGCATCTAAAAACACCTCGGAGCCTCAGCGCTCTCATGCCTTGGCTTATCTGGCTGCAGGGATTGATACGTTGCCTGCGAGAGTGACTGCTGAAAAGTTTTCCTCGGCAGTAGAAATCTACAAGAAAGATCTAGAAGCGTACGATAAGTCTTTCCGAAGCATGGGGAGCTTAGTTATGTCGATTGATTTTCAATCTTTAGTCTTCTGGGACTACCTTGTAGACAAGGCTCGTCCAGTAATTTTTAAAAATATTCCTGTGAGGCCCTTCATAGCGCACCCGCAGCCTGCTGAATTAATCGTACAGAAAATCGCCTCATTGAATGAGGAGTGCCTGAAATATAAAGATTATATCGATGGCACGTATATAAACTTGCTGCGCACGAAGGTTTTTGAGTATTGTAGCGACAGCCTTATATCTCAAGCTGAGCAGCAGATTGCGATTTATCGATACTTCACCAGTTACGAGTCTTTATTTGCGACTCATGAAGAGCGAGAAAAGCTTTCCACCCATGTTAGATTTGATGTGAAGCCTGGAGCGCTGCATGAGCTCGTGAGCAAAGGAGAGTTATATAGAGAATTGGAGTCGAAAATAAAGAGACTGAAGAAGATTGTTTCAAAGATTGGCTCTCTCAAGGCGCAGGCTGACGAAAGTCAGAAGAAATACAGTTTTGCAAAGTCCGAGGTAGAAAAACTTGTACCATACGGCCTGGCTCATTACATTGAAAACTATGAAGATATAGTGCTGGCTAAGGAGGCGCGAGTGAAGGTCGTAGTTGATTGTTAGTTCACGCAGCTCAATCCAAGCTCCAAACTGATTGCGTTAGCGCTTGTTGCTGAAGATGGCCAGGAGCTTTACTTCGAGCTGAACGATAATTACACACATGCTGATTGCAGTCACTTCGTCATTGAGCATGTGTTACCTCAGTTTAGTGGTGGTGAAACATCAATATCCACTGAGGCTGCGAGAACAAAAATCTGGGGCTTTTTGGCGAAATTCGATACCGTCGAAATTATGTCGGATGCGCCTGGGTGGGACTGGGAATTCTTTTGCTCTATTGTCTACCAGCAAGGAAAATGGCCAGTCAATATGTCGAAAACCCCGGTAAATTTAATTGAACTCTTTAATGAGAAAGGTGTAAGCGACGAAGAAGCGCCAGAGCTTCCGCATCATGCGTTGCTCGACGCCAGGTTACTGATGAACTACTACAAAAGTATCTCAAAGTGCAAACTCTTCATCTTCAGGGATGTTTAGTGGCGTGCCTGGAATAAACTCAATATAGTTGCGCTTTAGCCTACATTCCTGGGGCTTGAACAGCGCATCAAATATTGCGTCTAGTAGTTCAAGAATCTCCTGAATCATTTTCTGGACATCATAATCCTTTGCTGTGAACTTGACGTAGATAGGCTTTTTTCTGCGGCCGCTGACCGCGATGAACTCGTAGTGATAGGTTCTAGCTCTTTCTTGCTCCTCGCTATATGTTCTTGCAATTTCATCCTGAAGTTCTGAAATGGTTTCTGGGTCATAATGTATTCCTTCTTGAGTAGTTAGTTTGTACCACGTCAGCCTTGAACGTTTGAGCTGCCTGCCGCTAATGTGTTTACCGTCAAATTCAAACGAAATGCCCTTTGGTTGACCGTCCTCGTTGAGGGTGAGGTTGATGTAGACCTTTTGCTTCCTAAGCAACCTGGTAAACGTAAACATGTCGCCCTGGGCCTGGTTGGTGGCTTCGATAGCGCCTGCGATCTTTGCGATCATCTTGTGCTTCAAAGGCAGATTGTTGTCACGGATCGAGGCTTGGAGCTCTGCGTGAGTGATCGAGACGCCCCAGGTGTCCTTGGGCTTGGGAGCTTTGCTTAGGTTGAAGCGGTCTTCTATCCCAGACACTGAGTCCAGGCTGATGCTTCGCTCGTTGCTGTCTTTGACCATACTGAAGTCGTCATTGAGCCGGATTCGGTTGGCGACTATATGGACGTGCTGATGGTCTTTGTCTTGATGCATTACAGCGACGTACTGATTCGTCTTGTCGAAGCCTAGGTCTGCCATGTACGTCTGGACTGCTGTGCGCCACTGGGACGTCGTTAAGGACTCTCCGGGGCGTAGAGATAGCATGGCGTGGAAGACTGGCTTGATGGGCTTGTCGGAGTCGATAGAGAAGCGGCGCAGGGTCTCGACCTGGTCAAATTCTTTGATCATCTCCGACAAGTCCGCCTCGTTGCCCTGGAGGACGCCAGGTAGCGGGTCTTTGCTCATTGTGTTGAAACCAATTGTTCGGATGCCAGAGATCTCGTGATCGTGCTTCGTGCAGCCGAACATGTAGCGGATGCGGTTCTTAAAAGATCCTGCGGACTTCGGGAAAATCTTGCCGATCATTTCACACCCCCAAGATTCACCTGAGCGATGTACTTCACTTTCTCAAGCAGTTCGGAGCCTGGACGGTCGGAGTTGATCATTGATGCTAGATTCATGAGCTCACGGGCGATCTGAACAACGTCCTGGCCGACTTTAGGCGTCACTTGGCCGTTAGCAACGAAATCGCGAATGAACGCTCCAGCGGACTTGTAGCCTGCCTCAGCGACTTTAGCATTCAGGGTGTCGAGTTCAGGTTTGTTGAGGCGCAGGGTGATGCGCGATTCTTTGTTTTGTCTTTCAACACTTTTCATCTTGGCTCACCTTTATTTTTTTATATGAGCTTTTCTTTAACGCAACACCCGAAGGGATGTGAGTATCTAGTCGTACTTGTCTGACATAGACACAACTGGCTATAAACAAGCTCTAGACCTATTATGCAAAAGGAGCTTTAAGTGGGTCTAGTGAATTTGTGTTTTTATTTTTGGTTATTTGCTTATATACCTACTTTCGCAAGATGTGAATGCGAAATCACTCTCTGGTAGTGCGAAATCACAAAGCACTAAAGCGAATTCGCACTCATGCACTGCGAAAATCACAAGATGTGACTGTGGTTTCGCTATGACATGATGCGAATTCGCATTGACAGTTTGTGGTGCCCTCAATATACGGGACAGGTAGTTTCTTAAAGTGATACGAATTTTGACTGGAGTTCTTTCTCGTCAAGTTTTACTAGCGAATCAAACAACTCTCTGCAGACTTCTTTCTGGCTTGCGCCGGAGAGTTCGTAGATCTTGCTCTCTACTTTAGTTGCGGAAGACCTAACTTCGTTCAAGTAAGCAGTCTTGTATCCGTCAGTCACGTCCACTGTCTGGCCCTGACCATCATGGTTGCAGAGAATCTTGATTTTAAACGCACCGATGTCAGCTGCCTCAGCAAGCGAGATAAAGCTGGCCCGAAGGATTTTCCTTGGTAGGTGTTTGCCGATTTTCTTCTCAATACGCATGAGAAAATCCCTGACATTCGACTCGCCAAGCCGAGGGTTTTGAACTCCGGAAAATACGTACTCGCTATCACTGTGCTTCATTGAGTAGACCAGCTGGCAGTACGCAGTGTCGTTGAGCACCAAGTGAAACTCCTTACCATTTTTCAATGTGTCGAGTTCATTATCAGCATTTCGCTCAGGAAAAATGATGGAGCGTGTTGGGTGATGGACATACTCCTTTTTGATCTTCGAGACCTCTCCTGGCCTTACTCCCGTGAATAGCATGAAAAGAACAGCAGCAGAGACGCACTGAAAAGAGGTAGGTACATCCCGCATTGGCTGTGTGTTAGCGATGCGAAGGCATTCTCTGATCAGATCTGGAAGTTCGCTGGGATTCACACGAATCTTTGATCTGTTGTTTTTGTTCCAGAGCTTCAGCGTCTTCATGATGTCGACTGGATTGTGATCGATCCGGCGCTTACCCTGCTTCGCATGAATCACGATTGCGAACCTGTAAATCGAACCCAGGAGGACGATAGCTTTATTCGCAGACCGCTCTCTTCGAGCTCCAGGCTTACCATTTGATTTGATCAGCGGCTCAGAGAATTCATGATGCATTGCGATCACGTCTTCGTTTGAGATTGAAACGAGTGGTCGATCCTCATATTTCTGAAGATGGTTTTTGTAGGTTTTCTCGTAGTCTGCAACAGTCACCGCAGTGATCTTTGACTTCGCAGACATCATGCCTTTGAAGGCAGATCCGAGAGTTACTGACTCCGTTTCTGTTTTTGTTTTCTCAGCCGCGATGGCGTCTTCCAAGCCCGCGAAGGTCTGCTTTGCCTTGAGTCGCAGTGGAATGAGTTTGGTCTTCTCTTTGTCGAAGGCGCCAAGGTTGACCCTGTGGACTTTGCCACCGATCTTCCTGACCACGAAAAAAGTCTTGGCTCCCGCCTTGGTCACCCTTACAGCCAAGCCTTTCTCGTCGAGGTCATACACCAACACATCACTTTTATCGTCGGGGCACTTCAGCTTGTCGATAGCGTCTTTAGTGAACTGGATTCTTGCTGTCATCACCACACCCATTGCGTAAAGCCGTGGGAACCATGGGAACCTCCATGGGAACCTCACCGGCATCTTTTGCCATATTTCGGCTGCTTTACTAAGCTGATCGCAGCTCAGGGCATCTTCCGCTTGCAAGCCGGAAATTGATCCTAAACCATTGATATAGCAAACTTTTAAGCTCAGATCATCTCTCTGAAGCTGTCGGTAGCGCTCGACAGCCTCAGGCAGCTTTCGTGGGGTACAGTGACTTAAAATCCCCCGCTCGTAAGGGCGTCCCGGTTCGATTCCGGGTTCGGGCACCATCTCTAGTTCCACTGACAGCCAGTAAAGTCCATGGAACCCTTTAAAACCCGCCACTTGGCGGGTTTTTTCGTTTATGGCGTTCCGTCGGTTTCTGTCGAGTTCCAGGCTTTTTAGGTATAGCTTTAGAGATACAAGCCAGTTCGATAATGGGTTGTATACTTATGCCACGTACCACTGCTCCCCTCACTGACGCTGCTTGCCGTACGGCCAAGCCTAAAGATCACCCATACGGTCTGTTCGATGGTGACGGTCTTTTTCTGCTAATCCAGCCTAACGGCCGAAAGGGATGGCGCTTTCGATACACCAAACCCAATGGCAAGCAAGGACTCACGGCTTTCGGCAATTATCCTGTTGTCAGCCTGACAGATGCACGAGCCAAACGTTTGGAGCTCAAGGTGCCTCCTCTCTAAAGAAACTCGCAGGTAGTCCTGCAGATCCTGCGAGTACACCCGCTTTGTCCGGCCGCGTAGCCAAGGTAGCGAGTGGATGACGACAAACCCATCGTCAAGTGCCGCTAGTTCCTGAAAAAGCGTAAATTCGCCTTTGCTGCGGAATTCCGCATGATCGAGTGCTGGAAAGAATTTGGCCATGGATGGAAAAAACGCTATGTCAGTTGGGGCATAGTAAGGCACTGGATGCACCCGTGTCCTCTCATCCCCCAACCTGTCAATGGTACCGCTCCGATCAGACCAGACCGGGCGGAAATTACCGAATCGATACTCACGTTGTACCCTATCCACCTTGGGGTTCATCGTTCGGGAAATGGATTCGCTATCGAGCACGTTGGTGACTGGTTGCAAATCGACGAGACAACGTCGTCATCAAGGCTGGAACGGGTACGCAGTACAGAACCGATACGAGTTCCTGTAGTACTACGCGCTCAAGCCACCGTGTTACACCACCTGCTGGACCTGATCCGCTTCAGGCTCTAGCGCATCCACAGTAGCGACATGGTTGGTGATGCCGAAAGGAATGTGCACGGATGGAGCAACGGCGCTAGTCGATTTAAGGTGCCCTGATTGGTCATCGAAGAAGATGTGTGGTTTCAATACGCCTAAAATTTTGCCTTTCTCGATGCCACCCAGGAAGAATGCGTCATTGGCCATGACACCCCAACTCTTGAGTGTATTCATCGCACGCTCATGAGACGGAGCATTGCGGGCTGTGACGATCGAGACGCGTATGCGGTTTTCGTATTTAGGATTGAGCTTTTTGTGCTTCTCCTCGACCGACTGGATTTTGGATATCCGCACCATGAACTCCTTCAGCGGCCCCGGGTTATGGGGCTGCATAACGTTTTTCACTTCGTGCGCATGGAACTCAGACAACCCAGAGGCCTGCATGATTGTTTCGGACTCATCGCCGGCGAGTACGCCGTCAAAGTCGAATGCGATACGTAGGGTTTTATCAGCTTCGTCGTCTTCAAATTTTGAATCGAGCACCTGGCCAGCCGGGTACCCGGCCTTGATTGCCGCTTCCACGTCTTTTTTGTCACCCGACAAAAATAAAGCGATATTCAGTGCTGGTATGTATTCATAAGGGGATTTTCCCTGCATGAAAATCGCCCTTGTCATCCCAAGGCCATAATGCTCGATAGTCTTCAGCACGCGCAGCCCAGTGTCGGGATCATTGCGCGAAAGAAGTATTACCTCGACGAGCGGATCCGTAGGATCGACGCTAAGGTCATTCACTGACAGTAAGCGCTTGATGAAGGGGAACGCTATCCCCTTAGGAAGCGGGTCGTGAAGATTTTTTTGCTGAAACTTGCGGTACTCCTCCTCCCCCTGACTCTGAAATACTGCGTCCGATGCCAGCAAATCAAACACAGCGCTGGAAGCGACGCCGATCACCAGGCGATTTTCTAACTCGTAGGGCATTGGAACCTCTCTTGATGCCTCTAAACGCAAATATTGATGGGCATCGAACATGCCGCTCGATTTCAGGGCGGATCAAGAAGCACACATCGCGCGCCTCCTCCCACGCACAGTCAGGCATATCAATCTTCAAATCAATCTACAGGTTGTTTTATTAATGGGTGGATCACTTTGAATCTTGCTGATTAGCGCCGAGTCAGCTATCACCTGATCGCCGAATGTCGGCCCCAAACTATTCTCCTGAACGAAAATGGCATAATATGCCAACAATCAAAAGTACCTGTTTGCATGGAACTGGAGCTAGTTATGGCGACGCGAAACGTTGTGCTCACCCCTCACCAGGAACAGGTTATCCATGACTTGGTACAGTCCGGCCGTTATCAGAATGCCAGCGAAGTGATGCGAGAAGGTTTGCGGCTATTGGAACAGCGCGTCGCCGAAGACACCGCCAAAATTGAGGCACTGCGTCAGGCGACCTCAATCGGCATCATGGATCTTGAGCGCGGGCGCTTTACTCAGGTGAACGAAGGAGATCTGGAGCACTACCTCGAGGGCTTGAGCCTGGAGGCAACCCTCCCCGCGCGCGAGAAACACTGAGCATGCCGCAGTATCGGATTTCCAACCCGGCGCGCGCCGACATTGTTGACATCTCCTCAGGCTCTCCCAGACACAGTTCGGCGATCAAGCACGCCAGCGCTACCAGGCACTGATCCTCGCGGCGCTGCAAGCGCTTGCCGACACGCCTTATCGCATTGGCAGCCACGACCGCGATGAGCTTGCACCGGGCCTTCGCAGCTATCACCTCATCTATTCACGCCAGCAGGCCAAACAAACCCATGGAACGGTCAAAAGCCCACGTCATATCGTGTTCTATCGTGTGGCAAACGACGACGTGATCGAGGTCGTCAGACTCCTTCATGACGCCATGGAAGTGCAGTTGCACTTGCCTAATGACTGATCACCGAGCTAGCCCAAAAGGTTAACTGGCCATGAACAGCGAAGGATAGATGCTGAAAAACAGACCCGACAACACCGCTTAAAGGTATCGACTCATTACCCATGTCCTCTTCCGAACGAGCAAGGGTTTGCCAGATACGGGTTACTCATCCAGTATACGGAGGCGCACTGAATACCCGCCACGGCCACCGAGGTCCGTGTCAGAAGTCACCATTCGCGATCGCTCGCACACCCGATGCGAGTGGGGGCGGATCTGGGGGCATATTTTAGATTTTTTGAGCTGAAAATATTGTCCTAGAGCCCTGTCAAAATGTTCTTCGGCGACCCTGAGAGCCTTTAACGCCAGGTTACGCCGACGTTCAGACAAATAGTGTTGCAGGACACGTTTCTCGTTGTTGGTGCGCTTCCGACGTTACACGATCGCTACGGTATTTCTACCCATGCTGTGCGCGTGCAGATCAAGGGTTGATTATAGGATTTAAAACTGCAGGGGCTGAATCATCCCCCTTGAACACCGACAGTCTGTTTTGGGGTAAGCGTTATGCCTGAAAAGGCTGTACCGAACAAAAAATTTCCGAGAAGAACTAGAGGAGAACGGGTCAGATTTGGGCAACTGATGGAATGACGTGCACGTTGGAACCACTTAAGCTGCTGGCTGCCATGCATTCTTCCAGAGGCTAACAATGTCATTTGATCTGCACCACTTACTGCTGGTATTCACAGCCTACATTGTGGGAGCTGCCAGCCCTGGCCCCAGCAACATGCGAATCATGGGCGTTGCCATGCACCAAGGCAGAAAACCTGCGCTGATGCTTGCAGCCGGAGTCATCAGTGGTTCTTTTTTTTGGGGATCAATGGCCGCCACAGGCGTCTCGGCCATTCTGCTTCAATTCGCAGAGGCACTCTTCGTACTCAAGATCGTCGGCGGAGCATACTTGTTGTTCCTAGCCCTGAAAGCGGGACGTTCTGCCCTGACACCTGACGAGAAAATTGAGAAAGCGCTGGCCGCAGCACCGCCTATCTCGGGTTTTGGCCTCTATCGGCGGGGCTTGCTTATGCACCTGACCAACCCAAAGGCTTTACTGGGTTGGATCGCCACGATGACGCTCGGTCTGGGACCACAAGCGACACCTGAAACAGTTATGATCATCCTGGCTGGCTGTGCCGTGTTGAGCATTTCTATTTTCTGCGGTTATGCGATCGTTTTCTCTACGGCGCCGATGATTCGGGGTTATCGCAGGGCGCGTCGATGGATTGAAGGCACCCTTGCGTTGGTCTTTGGCGCCGCAGGTTTTAAGCTTCTACTCTCCCGCACCTGATTTAACGCTTCCCTCTGTGGGGGATGGCCTATGTTCGAAAGCCATCCACCAACTGCTGGAGTCGTGTGGCTTGTCGTTCAAGATCATCACAGGCAAGCAGTGTGGCGTGCAGGTTTGCCACCCCTTCCTGGTTGAGGGTTTTGATCTCGGTGATGTCCATGTTCAGTGAGTCGATAACTGAAGTTTGCTCTTCCGTTGCTGTCGCTACCGACTGGTTGATTCCGTCAATCTCGCCGATGCGCTGACTGACACTGCCCAGCCGCTCACCGGCCTGGTTGGCGATAATCACACCGTCCTTACTGTAGCGTTCGCTTTCGTTCATGGTGAGTACCGCCTCACGTGCGCCCATCTGAAGCTCTGCAATCATTGAATGGATCTCCTGGGCTGAGGTCTGAGTGCGGTAAGCCAGGCTGCGGACCTCGTCCGCTACAACAGCAAACCCACGCCCGGCTTCACCCGCCCGCGCGGCCTCGATCGCGGCATTAAGTGCCAGCAGGTTGGTCTGTTCGGAAATGCCTTTGATGACTTCAAGAATCCGCCCGATATTTTCCGTCTTACCATTCAGCGCTTCTATGTTGCTGCATGACGTGCGGATTTTCCCCGAGAGCGCACCCATGGCATTTATCGTTTGGGTCACTACCTCGCGGCCATCTTCAGCCTGGCACCGGGCATCCGACGCCTGGAGGGAAGCATCACCCGCGTTACGCGCGATTTCCTGGGCCGCCGCGCCGAGTTGGTTAATCGCGGCCGCAATACTGTTGGTGCGATTGGCCTGGTCGTCCGAGTTTGCCATGGAGGCACTGGAGGTCTGCGTTACGTGCCTGACCACTTCATTGACGTGCTCGGTGGCAGAAGACACCTCACGTATTGAGCGCTGGATGCGCTCCACAAAAAGGTTGAAGTCTGCGGCCAACTCTCCGAACTCATCTTTCGAGTGTGCACCCAAGCGGCGGGTAAGGTCGCCCTCTCCCTGGGCGATATCCCGCATGGTTGTACCCATCAATCTCAGGGGCCGCATCAGTACGCGAATAAGCAGCCCCAGCAGAAGCAGCGTGGTCGCCACGGCAACAATCATCGATAAAATGGCGGAAGTGCGAAAATCATCAAGTGCCGCATAAGCTTTGCTTTTGTCGATGCACAAACCGATATACCAGTTCACCGAAGGCAGTCCCTTGATCGGCGAGAACATCAGAACTTGAGGTTTTCCGTCCTGCTCCGTCTCGCTGATATGAGAGCTAAGGGATGGCGTGTTCAGCGGGTAAATATCGTTCAATTGCTTCATCACCCGTTCTTTTTCGGGATGAACCAGCACCCTGCCATCTGCGTTGACCAGAAAGGCATAGCCCATTCCACCCAGGTCGAGCGAGCGGACTATGGTCGACAGCGTCTCAAGTGTCAGGTCCCCGCCTACCACCCCAAGCGCCTGGCCATCGTGACTGACCGGCGTTGCAATGGTCATCATCAGTTGCCCTGTCGTCACATCCAGGTAAGGTTCGGTCAGCGTTGTCCCTCCGGCAGCCATTGCGTCGGTATACCAAGGCCGGGTGCGAGGATCGTAATCAGCAGGTAGATCGTCCTCTGGCCTGATGACGAAACTGCCGTCACGACTGCCTAGATAAGTGAAGGTGAACGTCGAGAGCAACGACTTCTGCTCCAGCAGCCGCGTGATGTGTTGCGACGCGGGATCATTGGCAACCGTCTGGGCGACATGATCAACCAGAAGTATTCGCCCGGAGAGCCAGGACTGAACACTTGCAGCAGTGATCTTGCTCATTTCCTCGAGGTGGTTTTCAAGGTTCGTTCGGATGGTTTTGCGTTGAATCGAGTCGTTGTAAAGCGTAAAAAGCGAAAACGCTGCGACAACAACGAATGATGCCGCAAGCAATACCTTATGACTGAACTTCAGGTTCGCAATCATCATGGTTTATCCATAGGCTTGGGGTGTTGTAATTGTTATTCGATACCGAGGTGCGTTGATGACGGCTTGATGACGGCCAACTGTGGATAGGCCACCAGTTTCTCGATGTGCAGTTCAGTGCTCTCCAGCCAGGACTCAGTGACTGATCGGAAATGCTCCATATCCCGGCAGCGTATCCGCAGGCAGTAATCAAGCGCACCACTCACCAGGTGACACTCAATGACTTGCGGGCAAGCACTGACAAGCGCCTCAAACATCTTTTGCGTGCGGCATCCTCTGTCGTCTGCCAGTGTCACTAGAACCACCAGTGACAAACCGGGCGATAGCTTATGCTCGTCAATGAATGCCCCGTAGCCGCGGATGACGCCCAGCCTTTCCAGCTTACGAACGCGTTGCTGACAAGGGCTCTCGCTCAAGTGCACCAATGAGGCGAGTTTTTTATAGGTGATGCGCCCGTTGCAGCGCAGCACATCGACGATGGCCTCGTCGATGCGTCCCAAACACTCCGGGGGCCCGTGGATCTTCCTTCCGCTGGTCATAGCCAAGGTATTTCACTTCAGCCCGTTGGAGAGAAACTGCTGCAGGCGTTCACTTCTGGGATTATCCAGGATCTCAGGTCCGCCCTGCTCTTCAACCAGTCCCTGGTGAAGAAACAGCAGCTGGTTTGACACTTTGCGTGCGAACCCCATTTCATGGGTCACCATGATCATGGTGCGCCCCTCTTCAGCAAGGCCCTGGATGACTTTGAGCACCTCGCCCACCACCTCAGGGTCGAGCGCCGAGGTGGGTTCGTCGAACAGCATGACTTCGGGCTCCATGGCGAGGGCGCGGGCGATCGCTACCCGCTGCTGTTGACCTCCGGAAAGAAACGCAGGGAACTGATCGGCAACACGGGCAGGCAAGCCGACTTTATCCAAGTACCGCCGGGCACGATCTTCTGCGTCTTTTTTGCTGACGCCTAGCACCCGCCGCGGGGCAATGGTGATGTTTTCCAACACGGTCATGTGTCCCCACAGGTTGAAATGCTGGAAGACCATGGCCAAGCGGGTACGCAGCCGTTGCAGCTCGCGGTCATCCGCCACACGTAATCCTGCATGATTTTTAACCATGCAGATCTGCTTGCCATCCAAACTCATGGCGCCGTCGTTGGGTGTTTCGAGGAAATTGATACAGCGCAGGAACGTGCTCTTCCCCGAGCCACTGGCGCCGATCAGGCTGATGACATCGCCCGTTTTGGCTTGCAGGGAAACACCCTTGAGTACTTCATGGGTACCGTAACTTTTGTGTAGCCCGTCAACCGTCAATTTGTACATGTTCGCAATCTTCCTCTAAGCAGTTCGGGAGCGGCCCTGTCAGACACAGGACTCAGTGAGTCGGCCCTAAGAAAGCCAACCAATGACGTTCGGCAATTCGGAACAAACCGACCAGCGCAAAGGTCACCGCCAGGTAAATCAGCGCCGCAATCCCAAACGATTGAAAGGTCAAGAAGGTCGCAGAGTTAGCGTCACGGGCGACTTTGAGAATGTCCGGAACCGTGGAGGTGAATGCCACAGTGGTCGAGTGCAGCATCAGGATCACCTCGTTGCTGTAATACGGCAGCGACCGACGCAAGGCTGACGGCATAATCACAAACGCGTAGAGCTTCCATCCAGAGAGGCCATACGCTTTTGCAGCCTCGACCTCCCCATGGGCGATGTTGCGAATAGCCCCGGCAAATATCTCCGTGGTGTAGGCGCAGGTGTTCAGCGCGAAGGCAAGAATGGTGCAGTTCATCGCATCGCGAAAGAATGCATCCAACACAGGCTGAGCACGTATTGCGGCCAGGCTATAGATCCCGGTGTAGCAGATCAGCAGCTGGATATAGAGCGGTGTACCCCTGAACAGGTAGGTATAAAACTGCACCGGCCAGCGCACATAAAACCTGGACGACACGCGTGCGATGGACAGTGGGATAGACACGATAAATCCGATGAAAAGCGATGCACTGAGCAACCACAATGTCATGGCCAGACCAGTGATTTGCTGGCCATCGCTGTAGACGAATGACCTCCAGTACTCCTGCAGTAGTTCGATCATCGCACCGCCTCCCGTGAACCGGCGGCGTAGTATTTTTCCAGACAGCGCAGGATGAAATTGGAGGCGCTGGTGATGATCAGGTAGGTCAGTGCAGCCAGTACCAGGAAAAAGAACAATTGGTAGGTGCTTTTTCCTGCGTCCTGGGCAGCCTTTACCAAATCAGCGAGGCCAATGATCGACACCAACGCGGTGGCTTTGAGAATCACCATCCAGTTGTTGCCAAGACCCGGCAAGGCAAACCGCATCATTTGCGGGAACACCACGAAGCGAAAACGCTGTGTGCGACTTAACCCGTAGGCGGTAGCAGCTTCAACCTGGCCACGGGGTACCGCCAGCATGGCGCCGCGGAAAGTTTCGGTGAAATAGGCGCCGTAGATAAACCCAAGGGTGATGATTCCTGCGACGAAGGGATTGATTTCGATGTACTCCCAGCCCAACGCCACCGTGATGACCGTCAGCCAGGTTTGCAGGCTATAGAAAATCAACAGCATCAGTACCAGATCGGGCACCCCACGAATCAGCGTGGTGTAGAGCTGCGCTGGCAGGCGCAGCAGCCTAAGACTGGACAGTTTGGCGCTGGCCCCAATCAGCCCGAGCAATACGCTGAGCGCCAGGGCGGATAGGGACAGCTTGACGGTCATCCAGGCGCCTTCGAGCAGCAGTGGGCCGAAGCCTTGCAAGCTGAATGCAGACAGCCCCAATGCGCCTAATAGTGTTTCGAACATGATCAACAACCTATAGCGAAAACGCCCATCCAGCGGACGAGCGCCGGGTGGTTATTTACCGCTGTAGAGATTCAGATCGCCAAAGTGCTGCTTCTGGATCGAATCATAGGTGCCATCGTCGTGAAGGGCCTGGATCGCTTTATCCAGCAGGGCCTTGAGCTCTGCATTGCCCTTGGCGATGCCGATGGCTGTCTTGGAGGGAAGATAAGGACTCTCTACCGATGGGCTCATTTCGTAATCAGTGCCCTGGGGTGAGTTGATAAAACCCAGTTGAGCTTGAAGCGCATCCTGCAGGGATGCATCCAGCCGCCCCGCTACCAGGTCGTAATACACCTGGTCCTGGTTCTGATAGGACTGGATTTTTACCCCGGCTTTGTCCAGCACGGCCTTGGCGTAGGCTTCCTGGATACTGCCTTGAAAATAGCCAACCGTTTTGCCTTTGAGTGACACCACATCTGTGCTCAGGCCCGAACCTTTCTTGAACACATAGGACGTGAACCCGGAAAAAAGCTCGTTTGAAAAATCAATGGCTTTTTCACGAGTGGCCGTCACGGTCATGGATGACAGGATGCCGTCGAACTTGCCGGCCCTGAGGCCCGGAATCAGGCCATCAAAATCGCTTTCCACCCAGATGCATTTGACTGAAAGCCTGGCGCAAATCGCGTTGCCCAAGTCAATATCAAATCCCTTGAGGCTGCCATCGGCGGCCTTGGACTCAAACGGTGCGTAGTTGGCATCTACGCCGAAACGCAAGGTGGAGTATTCCTTGGCAGACACTGCACTTGTGCACAACGCCAAGCCCATTACTAAATACAGTTTCTTTAGCGAAATCATAATTACATCCCTAGATATTGTAGTTGGATTAAGGGCAGTAAACATCTGTCAGCATTAACCGTGACACTCATTATTATTTAGCGAGACCTGCGTCTCGACTTGAACGTTACCTGAGTACGACGACTTTACGAATATGGCAAATTGAACGTTATCACGAGCAAAATGCTCGCCTTTCAAGCAGACACCAGCTTCATCATTAACAACCCACTGACAATCAATACGGCCGCCACGATACGCAACAGCGTGGCGGGTTCACCCATGAAGAAAATACCCGCCGCAAAAGCGCCCACAGCGCCGATCCCTGTCCAGATGGTGTACGCCGTACCCAGCGGCAAGCTCTTCATCGAGAAGGATAAAAGCGCGAAACTGGCAATCACAGTGACAAATGTAATGACTGTGGGCACTAACCGCGTAAATCCTTCAGATTGTTTCATCGAAAAAGCCCACACAACTTCAAATAGTCCTGCAATGATCAAACTCACCCAAGCCATGAGCAACTCCCAAACAATAAAAAACGCAAAGACTGTCCGCGCCAGGCGCAATTAAAACGTCAACGTTATTAAAAAGACCCCCGCGAGGACGGGGGTAAGGACGGGTTGACCAAACCCTAGTTCCGTGACGCTATCAACTAAATCACTTGAATGTTGCGTCCAGCGCGAACGCAATATCCTTGATCAAGTCATCTGGATCTTCCAATCCGACAGAAAAGCGCAAATGACCATACTCGCGGAACTCTTCAGGGTACTTGTCAAAGCCACCTCGACCCTCTGCCCCTACGTGCACGATCAGTGATTCGTCATGCCCTAATGAAACGGCCGACGTGATGATGCGCAGGTTCGAGACAAAGCGATTCTGGGTGTCAGGATCGCCCTCTACGGCAAACGCCATCACAGCACCATAGCCTTTGCCCGCAAATTGCCGACGCGCCAACTCATGCTGCGGGTGGGAAGGCAAACCGGGGTAGTAGACATAGGCAATCCGATCGTCGCCATCCAGAAACTGGGCCAACTTTTCGGCCGTGTTCAGCAATTGCTTCAAGCGCAGTGGCAACGTGACCGAACCGCGCATGATCATCCACGCGTTGAACGGCGAAATGGTCGCGCCGAGGTCAACCAATGCATCATTCTTGATCTTGTTGATCAACGGATTGGAGCCGATCACCACCCCGCCCATGGCATCACCATGGCCATTGATGTACTTGGTCAATGAGTGGATGACGAAGTCGACACCATGTTGACTTGCACGAAAAAATGGAGGCGGCGTGAATGTGGCATCCACAGAGATCAGCGCGCCATGGGCGTGTGCAATCTCAGCCAATGCGGCAATGTCCGCAACTTTCGTGGTGGGGTTGGCAATCGTTTCAGTGTGGATCAGCTTGGTATTGGGGCGAATGGCGTTACGTACCGATTCCAGGTCACCGACGTCTACGAAGGTTGCCTCAATGCCGTAACGTTCAGGCAGTAGTTCGGCGAAAAGCCGCCAGACTGCCTGGTAGGTGATGTCACTGACGATGACGTGATCACCACTTTTCAAGAATGAAAAAAATACCGAGTGCAAGGCAGCAACACCGGTCGCGAATACCACCGCGTCTTCACACCCTTCAAGGGCTGCGAGTTTCTTCTCAAGGCAAACCTGGTTGTGGCCTTGATTGCGTGTGTACACGAGCCCGTCCGGGCTCGACCAGTCCATGGTCGCCGGATCTTCCGGCAAGAGATAGGAGTTTGCCATGACCAATGGTGTACGGACGGCGCCACTGGTGACATCCGCGACATTGCCGCCATGAACAGCCAGCGTCGCTGCAGATAATGTCGAAAGATTGTGCTTGTCGGGGCGCATGTCGTTTCCTCTTTATTGTTGTGTGTTTCATTCTTGAGTTGAGCGAGTTGCTTAGCTTCCACTCACACCGTTAATGCAAACAACCTTGGGTTGGGTCATGTCTTCGTAAGCGAAACGTACGCCCTCACGGCCCATGCTCCCGTACTTGAAACCGCCGAAAGGCATTGCATCAAAGCGGTAGTCGGAAGAGTCGTTGATCATCACCCCGCCCGCCTCCAGTCGTTTAGCGGCGGTCAATGCAACCTTCAGATTGCTGGTGAAGATCCCGGCATGCAGGCTGTATTCAGGTTCGTTAGCCAGCGCCAATGCTTCATCCAGGGAGCCGACGCGCTGGAGGATGACTACCGGGCTGAACACTTCTTCGCACCACAACTTGCAATGGCGGTCGACGCCTTCCAGCACGGTAGGTGAATAGAGCGAGCCGTTACGTGTGTTGCCAACCAACAACGTGGCGCCTTTGGCAATGGCGTCATTGACCACTTCCTCGGTACGCTTGGCTGACGCCTCGGTAATCATCGGCCCTACGTCCGTCTGCTCATCTGCAGGGTTGCCGACGATCAACTTAGAGGTCTGTTCAACAAAGCGCGTTTTGAAGGCTTCATAGAGTGAAGCTTCGATGAGGATCCGTTGGGTACCGATGCAGTTTTGTCCGGCCGCCCAGAAAGCCCCCGACACGCATGAATCAACGGTTTCATCCAAATCACAATCAGCCATCACGATGACCGGCGCATTACCGCCAAGGTCCATCGCCAGCTTCTTGAGGCCAGCTGTACGAGCGATCTGCTCACCAGTGACAAAGCCGCCGGTGAAAGACACCATGCGCACTGCACGGTGGGCCACAAGAGCCTTGCCCAGGGCGGCGGCGCCTGTCGCGACGGTGACAACAACCGGAGGCAGACCCGCGTCGACCAAGCACTCCACCAGCTTGATCGCTGATAGCGGTGTGAGCTCAGACGGCTTGAGAACAACTGCATTTCCTCCTGCAATGGCAGGCCCCAATTTATGCGCGACCAGATTAAGCGGGTCGTTGTAAGGGGTGATGGCGACGATGACGCCCAACGGTTCACGGGTGAACCAGCCCTGACGGGATTCAGACCCGACATAGGCGTCAAAAGGAATGACTTCACCGGCATTGCGCTTGGCTTCTTCGGCAGACAACTTCAAGGTGTTGACGCAGCGCAATACCTCCTTTCGCGCCTGCTTCAGCGTTTTTCCCGACTCCGCGACGATCAGTTTGGCAAAGGCGTCTTTGTCACGCTCGACTGAGCTTGCAGCCTTTTCCAAGATACGCGCACGCTCATGGCGTGGCAGATCCTTGGCAATCAAGGCGCCTAAAATGGCGGTGTCAACTATCGTGGTAGCGGAGGATGCGGGTATGTCTGCCACTTCACCCACCTTGCTGCCGTCAAACGGGCTGAGCACCGTAATGGCCTTATAATCAGCAGCGAGCGAGAGACTCAAGCTATTCATGATTACTTACCTGACGTGGTTTTGTGGTTGTGGATGCTTACGATGTCGGCGAGCAATGCGAAGGCGGTTTCAAAACGACCTGCCCCCGCCCCCACTACAGTGACGGGACCGAGAATGGCCGTGTTGAAGGTAATTGCGTTGGTGGCTCCGCTCACGGCTGAGAGCGCGTCGTTCGCCGGTAAGAGCTGGGGACTCACCGATGCCGAAATCGAACCATCGCTCCGTTTCTCTGCGCTGCCAATCAGCTTCCAGCGGGCATTTGCTTTCGTCGCCTCGGCAATATCCTTGGCCGTGATTTCAGAGATCCCTTTGCACAAGACATCGCTTGGTTTGAGTTTTGCGCCCAGTAGTTCATTGGCGAGGATGACGACCTTCAAGCGCACATCGTGCCCTTCTACATCCGCTGTTGGATCGGCTTCGGCGTAACCCAACTCCTGGGCTTTTGCGACAGCACTCGAGAAGTCCAACCCCGTCTCCATGCTGGAGAGGACAAAGTTTGACGTGCCGTTGAGGATCCCCTTGAAGCCGGTGATTTCCGAGCCTGCCAGTGACTCCTTGGCCAAACGGATAACCGGGGTCCCGCTCATGACAGAACCTTCAAATTCAAAGCGGGCGCCGGTGCTATCGGCCAGCGTCTTCAAGCTTTGTGCATGCAGCGCCACGGGCCCTTTGTTGGTGGTCACGACACTGACGCCCTTTTCCAGAGCCCAGCGGCAGAAGGTCGTAGCCGGTTCACCATCCACAGGATTGGTGAACGTTGCCTCAGCGACAATATCGGCGCCAGAGAAGCGGATAACGGTTTCGTTTGCCGGCTCAGCAGTCCCGCCGGCCAGGGTCCTGAAACTGCCTTTAGCAGCAGGCACTGCTGCCAATTCACGAGCGTCCAGGCCGTCTTTGTTAATGATCGAACCGAGGTAAAGGTCACTGACACCGACAATCTTCAAGGTAAAACCTAATTCATCGGCCCAACGCGAATTCTTATCGGCAATAAGCTGGGTCAGCGCGCGGTTAACGCCACCAAATCCAAGCAACGCAATTTTGTATTCAGTCACGACAGGGTTCTCATTGTTATGTTGTGGTGCTGAGATAGTAAGCCGCCAACTTAACTTTACGAATATGGCAAACAGAACGTTGTTGCGAGCAAAATGCTCGTGCAACAGCGCAACTTGCTATTTTGTGCTCGACAGAACAAAAGACGTTACGGTATTCAGGACTCCCGGCAGCGTCGAGATCTCACTCCATACCCTGTGGATACGATCTGCATTCATCGCCTGAACCGTCAGTACAATATCGAGGTCGCCACTCATCACATTGCAGGAAATAACTTCAGGCATTGCACCAACGGAGCGAACAACTTCTGAATCTCGCATACGATCCTTACGATAAACGAAGATTAATGCATTAATGGGTCCTGCATCAGCTGAAGGCATACCTTTAATAATTGTGTAGCCTCGGACATACCCATCGCGCTCCAATCGCTCAATCCGCAGCCTGACTGCGTTCCTGGACAAATTGACTTTTAGGGCAATATCGTTGTGGGCCAACCGTGCATTGCGAGTTAGCTCCTCCAAAATCTTTTCATCAACCTTATCTAAAACACGTTTCATCTCTGGCTCCGGACTTATAACGAGTGAGACTCCGTGTCTTTGGATAAGGCCCTGACCAGCGAGATCAGCGACCTGACGTCGTTGGGAATTGAAGTACAGTCTTGTTCGGCGACTGCAGGAGCACCAACAGTATTTAGGTGGCCAACAACCTCTGACTTTTGGGTTGCAGTGTCAACTTTCGACGGATGTGTGGTTGCCAGGCAAATCATGGGGATCATCAAGCTGCGTCTGCTTATACGTGCAGCGCGCAAGCCGATAGCGGTATTGGGACTGACCAGATATCCACTCTCTGCAAAGACCTCATGAATACAACTGAATGCGTCTGCATCGTCCACAGCCAGTGAGTCAAACAGTTTGCGTGCCTCCAACCATTCATCCTGCGCTAACTGAATAGTGCCCTCGCCTTCTAGCAGCTGCATATTACGAGCTACTTTTTCTCCGCATCGATTTAAGATGCTCCACTGTATGCGCTCAAAATTAGAGGCCAATGAAACATTCATAGTGGGGATTTTGGTAGCACGAATCTCATTTCGCCTATAAAAATTTGATTGGAGAAAATTATGCAGTCCGGCGTTAGCATTCGTGGCAACGATAAGCTGTCGAATGGGCAGCCCCATTTGCTTGGCAATATAACCAGCATACAGGGCGCCAAAATTTCCAGTCGGGACACTGAAAGCAATCTCTCTTTTAGGCGCACCGAGTTGAAGAGCAGAATAGAAATAGAACGACAGGTGCGCAAGCACGCGAACCCAATGCACTGAGTTGAACGAAATGAGATGCTGCTGCGCATCATTATTTTTTTTCAGGAACTGCTCACACAAACGATGACAATCAGAATAGTCTCCGTCAATCTCAACATTCACAACATTATCTTCGTGCGTACTCAGTAAGCGTCGGCGGTCCTCCGCCGTCAACCCCGTGGAAGGATGCAATACCAACAGCGTAACGCCCTTCATTCCCGAAAATGCTTTTATTGCTGCAGCGCCAGTATCTCCACCGGTACAACCTATAACCAGCGCCTTCTTCCCAGACCTCAGCAAATTATGATCGATAAAGCGAGCCATCAATTGAAGGCCGACGTCTTGATAGACGCCTGACGGCCCATGAAACAATTCAAGTATCCACTCGTTACTCGCGGTCTGGTAAAGCGGTGTCACTGCGTTACTTTTAAAACAATCAAAAGTCTTCTCAAGGATACGAGACAACTGATCCCGCTCGATCCAACCTCCCAGAAAGGGCTCGATTACGTAGCGAGCCAATTCATGGAAGGGCAACCATTCGAGCTTTGAGAGCTCCTCCTTTTTGAAGCGGGGAACCTTGTGCGGCACGTACAAGCCCCCGTCAGGCGCGTACGCCCCCATCAGCACCTCGCTGAATTCGTACGTTCTACCAGGGGTCCGTGTGCTGACGTATTTCATGATCCAAGACACCCTCAAGCTATTCCCGAGCGGGCCACCTGCAAGCTGGGTCTTCGCCGGAATTCAATGCGGTAGCGTTAATCGCCTTTGATCCAGCTTCAAGCCAACGACCAAAAAAGTCAATATATCGACTATAATATCTCACCAACGGTATTCCGTTCCTGATACACGAGCCCCCCTTTTGCACCAGCTCATGGGATGTGCCACGGCCGACAATGCTTGAAAAATGGGAGAACACTATGTGTGCCAAGAATCTGCTGCACTCGCTTTATCAGTACAAGGCATGGTCTGAGGATGTGTTACTCAGGTGCTTGAAAGCGCCCGTTGCACAGTCCTTCCCTGTGGAGATGGAGAAGGCCTGTTATTGGCTCAGGCACATCAATATTGTGGACCAGCTATTCATCGCCAGACTGCAGGGAAAACCGGAGAAGTTTGACGACGTCGTCACTGAGCAGCAGCAAGACATTCGTCAGTTGGAAGAGGCATTCACAAAGGCAAATCAATGGTTTGTTGACTACACAAAATCAGTCACTGCAAAAGAGCTGTCTGAACCGGTGGAATTTTTCTTCAAGGATGGCAAACCGGGCAATATGACCAAGGAGCAAATCCTTGCTCATGTGCTTTCTCATGGGCTCCAGCATCGAGGAAGTGTTAGCACGATCCTACCCAGGGAAATCCTGGAGGGATACCAAGATCATTTCACAACGTTTTTGAAACTGTAGGCAGTTGGATATCTGCCTCCTCAACCATGAGGAGGCAGAGTATTCACCGCAGTGCTCAGCTCAATTCAAGCACGTCTATCACCGCTGCAATTTGCTTGCGTCCTGCCCCTTCGATGGTTCTAAGCGGCAAAGGCAGGCTCGGAGAGTGAGTCATGCCGCGTAGCTCCGCGGCAGTGGCTATCACGCGAAAGCTACCTCCAAATTGGCTGAACAATGCCCAAAGCGGCTTCAAGGATTCGGAGAGGCGCGTAGCCTCAAAGGCGTCACCTGACAATGCTGCTCGTGTGATGGCGAGCGCCGTATTGGGGAAAAAACCGCCCATGACTGAATACCAGGCATCGCAGCCGGCGTTCATTCCAACAGCGGCAAACGCATCGCCGCTTATTCCAATAGTTACGTGACTCGGAATCAATTTTCGCAGGCGCTCCACGCGCTCCCTGGCCAGATGCGGCGCCTCGGGGACGCCAGGGATTTTGATTGAGCTGACATTGGGTAGCTCTGCAATACGCCCGTGTAATTCATCGGTAAATTCGAAATGGGTGGTACCAGGATTGTCATAGACACATAGCGGGATTGAGACGTTGGCCGAGACCATTTCGTACATCGAAAACACATCGTCCTGAGTCAGTTTTTGATACGACACGGGTGGCAGCAGCAAGGCTTTGACTCCCACGGCTTGCGCATCCTCGGCCAGCAGCAAAACGTCGCGTGTACGCAGCGCACCGATGCTCACCATCACTGGCACGCCCTCCGCGGCCTCTACTGCCAACTGAGCAACTCGAGAACGTTCGGCTCGAGAAAGATACGCATAGCCCCCAGTGGATCCTAGAGCCCCGATGGAATCTACTTTGGCTGCCACCAATTGCTGCACAAGACGAGTAAAAGCATTTTCGTCCACACCCTGCTCATCCATAGGCGTCAGAGGAAATGCACTAAGGCCGGTAAACATCGTCATCACTCCTTGCAGTGGTCTATGGACTATTTGGCCCCAGGACCAATCAGTGAGCTTTCGATCTGGACGCCTGGCATCATTTGCTGCAACCCTTCGATGAGTTTGTCCCCCGCTTCCGTCAAGGCTTCAAGCGGCATCGCCGGCAGACTCTCCAGAATGAACCACATGCTCTTCGCGTCAGCACCGAGACGGGTCCTGACACCTTGCCGCCAATTCCAGCGACGGCAGGTCACGCCTTTGTCATCGCGCCAGACAACCTCGCCGGGGTCTGGATATTCGAAAGCAGGAGCACCTTCTTTCATCGTGTCAAAAGGCTCAGTGCCATCAGCGACTACGAGCCGAGGGGAGCCCACATAGGCTTCAATGTTTTCCCCGCCAACAGGGATGGCGTACTCAATACTGATTGCGTTGTAGAGATCGACGATGGGATCCAGGCTAGGCAAGCTTCCGTCACGCAAAACCCGTTTACGCAGCGCCTCAGCTGAACAGGGCGTACGCTGCGGCTTGGCGCCGAACTTTCGGAATGTCTCCGCCCATGCGGCCAGGTGAGCTTCTCCCCAGCTTGGCCCACCTTCCTGTACAGCCTTGCAAGCACGGTCCAGGGCTGCCTGAGCAACCTCAGGATGGGTCAGTGACGCAGCGTCCACCACAATGCTCAGGGCCCTGAACTCCGGAGCCAATTCTGCAACGGCTTGATCGATCAACGGCAGTACGGACAGCATCAAAAACCTCCAGGAATCCAAATGTCATTTCATGCTAGTCAGTGACGACCAATAAAGTCAATATAATGACCAATATCATCTACTATAACGCGTGCGCAGATTGACGGGGCAATTGGTAAAGGCCGAGAATCCCCACACATTTTTTCTCATGACCCTCATCAATGACCACGAATACCAGCCTGTCGACTACCCCTGGTGCTGACGCTCAAGCCGTCAGCCTGGCCGTCGCGCGCACGCTCAAACAGGCGCGCAAAGCACAGAAGATCACATTGGATGAGCTTTCTCGCCGCTCAGGGGTGAGCAAAGGAATGGTCGTCGAAATAGAGAAATGTACGGCGAACCCCAGTATCGGCATCCTTTGCAAAATCGCTGCCGCGTTGGGCCTGTCCGTTGCAGACATCGTCAACGTGACCGAAGCCCCATCCGCCCATATCATCGACAGCCAAGACATCCCCACGCTCTGGACCGGGGACCTGGGAGGAACGGCGCGGCTTCTGGCAGGAACGTCCGGTCCTAATATGATCGAGCTGTGGCGTTGGGAAATGCACCCAGGCGAATTTTTCGCTTCACAGGGACATCCTCAGGGCACGCTTGAGCTGTTTCATGTGGAGAAAGGCACGCTGAAATGCGTGGTAGGGGAAACAGAGCTGGTCATCCCTGCGGGGAGTTCGGCAGTGGCCAGAACCGATGTTCCCCATTCCTATTCCAACGCTGGCAGATCCAAGTTGGTATTCACTATGTCCGTGACCGAGATGCATCAGTAGATAGCAGCAGGCTGGCCGTCAGTAAGCATCTGCAAAGTGGACGAACCTGCCAATTTCAAAGGGGTTGTACCACTGAGCCCGATCAAATACTGCGGTGGATCACCGCTAGGGCGCGAATTCACAATTGCTCGAGCAGCGCATGTGACTGGGGGCACAATGGGGGGCAAATTTCGGTTCCTTAAAAAGGATGCCCCCACCGATGCCCCCAGATATTGCGGTTGTTTTCAAACGAAAACTCAGCGATGCCTTGATCCGCTCGCTGGCCGAACCGGGTAAACACGCCGATGGCGAAGTCCCTGGGCTCTACTTGGAGGTAAGGGCGTCAAGCAAGGTCGACAAATCTCCTTCCAAGGTTGGGCGATTGAAGTATCGCCTGCATGGCAAGGAAAACCGCTTCTCCATCGGCGCTTACCCCGACATTGGTCTCAAGGAGGCGCGCGACATTGCCCGCGGCGCACGCCGCGATGTGGCTAATCACATCGTCCCGCTCAAGGCCAAGACCGCCAAGATCGAGGCGAAGTTGCTCAATGAAGAGCGCACCTTCGCGTACGTGGCCAAGCAAGGGTTGGCATTCAAGCCTGCCGAACTGGTGACCAAATCCATCTCGGGTCGACCGGAGCGCTGAACAACCACATCTTGCCTGCCATTGGCAAAAAACCGGTCAGCGAGATCAAGCTGGAGCACATCACTACGATCATCACCGAGTTGCGTCGTCAACGCACCCTGGCCATGGCCCGGCGCGTGCGCACCATCATCCGCGCCATCCTGGGTTTGCCGAGGGCCGCGGCTGGGTGGAGCGCAACGTGGCGCTCAGCAACATCGAGGAGCTGAAGATCCGCCATATCGTCACCAGCAATCCGGCAATCGAAAGGCCAGTCGACCTGGGCAGGTTTCCGCTGCGTCTGGATGACTGCAACGACGGCAGCGTTGCGCCTGCTGGTCATGTTGCCGGTCCGCCCTGGCGAATTAGTGCAGATGCGGTGGGAAGACGTCGATCTGGGCGGCGCCGATTGGCGTTACGTGGTCGGCAAGACCGAACATCTGATGTAGTGCCCTTGAAACCTTGGATAAGCACTCTATTCATCACACACTGCGGCAACCCAACAAGAAGTATCAGGAGTCTGTCCGCAGTTTAGAAGGCAGCTTCGTATCGAAGCTATAGCGCAAGTGTGCTGCAGCCAAATCGTGGCGTTTCCCTTTAGAACCAGAAATCCGATCAGCGCGTGCAGGCAAAGCTATTTATTGAGTTTTATATTGCGCTAAAGCTATGGAACGACCGAGTTGGGCAAGCTTTGCGCACGAGCTCATACGGGTTCCTTGTGATGGACAGACCGTAGCAAGCCAACAGCCTACTATCCGGAAACCTGCGGTTTACTTGCCCAGAATGTTCTTCAACGCAGCGGTATGGCCGGCCGGGTCGTTTACGCTGGACATCACTTCGATGATGGTGATCGTCTGATCGTTCATCGCCATCAACGAGGCCATCAGTAGTTTCAGGCCGTTGAAATCGTCGGTGCCGTCCAGGCGGTACATCTTCAAGTCGTTCACCTGAATGGTCTTCTCGCTGGTCATGCGAAAGTTGGGTGAAGCGGCCTGCTGCTTTTCCTTCAAGGTATCCACGGCAAGGCGAAACGCAGCGTCCGGGGTGGTGCCCGCAGTCGGCGCCGGACCTTCGGTAACGATGATGGCCCGCTCGCTTTTCGGATCGAAGTACATCGTGCCGCCGTTCTCGCTGTTCAAGGCACGGGCCTCGACGCCTTCCAGCACGAACTTCAGCTTGCCGCCTGCCAGGGACACCGATTGCATGTCCGATGGCGCCGTAGCGGTTTTTTCAGGCGGGGCAGCAACTGCCATGGTGGCCGCGCCGCTCAAGGCAGCAAGCACGCACAAGGAACGGGTCCAGCCCAACAGCAAATGCTTTGACATTCATAGCGCCTTTATTTTCAGGCCATCGAATATCGACGGACTGTCGTGCGAACAGCCTAGCTTACTTGCCTGCTCACTTGCCCATATGTTGTTCACAGCCGCAGCGTGTCGCTTATATTTGCGGTCAGCATGGGGATTGATTTGTCAGCTGGAGCAGCTATGCGACGTTCCTGGTAATTACCACGACGAAGCGAATGACTTTGCTCACAAGGCGAATATCAGATTCTCCATGGGGCTCCAAGTCTCAAATGAAGCGATAACCAAGCCGCTACACATCGTTGCCTCATCTTCAGGCTGCGCGAATCGTAGCTCAGATCGATTTGGTAATCCCCCCTGTGAGCTACTCGACCTACAGCTGCGACCAAGCTGCCCCGGATGTCCTCCGTGCCAGCGACTTTAAAAACGGCCGCTTCGGTATCGTTAAGCGCATAGATTGAATCTGAGGCAGGACTCTCACTTATGAAGAATACCCTAATCGCAACTGGCATCGCTCTGCTACGTCATACGGCCTTACGTGCCACGATCGGGCACTAAACAGTGAGCAGGAAACGAAATGGCTTTCAGCGATGACAACGGTGTTTTTGCGTTCGCGTGCCGCCCGCTGGAAGACATTGGTGGTGCACCTGGGCATGACGATTTTCTGGCAGCGTTGGCGGATCCGAATCACCCTGAGCATGAGGCAATGTCGGAGTGGTATGGGGATGATGGGTTCGATCCGACGGCGTTTGACTGCGAGTGGATCAATCAGAGGTTGAAGCAGGCAAAGGTCTGATCAGCAAGAGGGTGTCGGGCGGACGCTTACAGCCAAACTTTTTTCGGACTTTCCAATAAAAAACTCACTAAAATCACTTCACAAAATGACCAGGATCCGAACACGCAGCAGACCTGGAAAATTAGGATATTTTTAGGGATAGAAGCAGCACACAAAACGCAAATACTCTATACATATCAAAAGCTTATTTTTTTTATGATTCCGGGTTCGGGCACCATCATTACGTTCCACGACCTCCCAAGAAGTCGCTGAAACCCACATAGAACCTGCCTTGTGCAGGTTTTTTGTTGCCAACATTTGTCCCCCACACTCACTCACCCCAACATTTTTCTAGTACATCCTGAGTTCGATTTTGGGTGATGTACTAGTTGGCACTCCCTGATACCGCCGCCAGGCAAGCAAAACCCAAAGCTTACGCCTACAGCCTGTGAGATCGAATACATGAAAGACAGGACATGACCATTTGTGGATGAAGGCTTGGCAAACAGGTGAGGCCATTTACGTATTTGCGAGTCCCCATCCGATCTGGTCACCAGAACAGCATCCTCAATGCCAACGCGACCACGACTAGATTGAAAACTGCTTCCATCCACTGGTCGCCCTTCTTTAAGGCAAACTTCGCGCCGGCATTTGCACCCAATAGCGTGCCAATAATCAGGCAACATCCGTACTGCCAGTCAATGAGGCGGCTGACGCCGAAAATCAGTAATGAACCCACGGAGAGAACCAGCCCACCGACTTTGCGGGTCCCCACCGATTCGCTGATGGTTTTTCTGAAAAAGATAATGAATAAATACGTCGAGAGTTTGGCTTGCCCACCAAATAGCCCGCCGATCATTCCCACGGGGATAAAGAGGATATAGCCAAACAGACGTCTGATCGCTGAGGGAGGTGTTTCGCCGCTACGAGGTTTTTTTATAAGAGACAGTGCGACGAGCAGCAATGTCAGCCCGCCAATTACCTTGTGCAGCAGCGCGGGATCTATTTGAAGAAGCAGGCTCGCGCCTGCCAGAGCCCCAACCAACCCCAGTACCGCAGCTGGAAAGGCCAGCGCATAATCGACCTTTCCCTGGTTATGGAAGTGCCGCAGTCCGGCAACGATGGTGCCTACCGAGGCCAGGCGCGCAGTGGCGATCGACGACTGAGGTGCAATCCCCAGCCAGATCATCACCGGAACGGTCAAAAACACACTGCCACCGGTGTTGGTCCCGACGAATCCCGTTATTATTCCAAGGAAAATCAGACCGACGCCTGTCAACCACTCATGCCCCATCATGTTGAGGTGCTCGCATAAGATTCATGGCACGGCTTACTCGCTCAAGTAAACCGGGTCTATCCAGTGATAGCAGTTTCTATTTCGGGAGCCGGCGGTCACATGAAGCTTTGCGGTATGTACGAAGCTGTACTCGCCGATAATCGGGCGGCGTAGCGAACTTTCAGGCCCAGTGATTTTGCATACAGTACACCTCGGTTAATGAGATCTTGTATCTGTGCTTTTGATTTTCTAATTCGATATTTATGTGACGTTTCATTGATACCAGAAAATATGCCTACCCAGTTTGCTCCTTTCGCCGTAACCGCATCAATACCATCTTGATGCGCGCGGGAAGAAGGTAACTTCCTGTTGGTGAGCGTTGATACTGGAAGTTAAATGAAATGTACTTGAAGGGTTGCAGCAATATCAAGCATCGCAAATCAGGGCTCCTCAGCCACCAACATGAATAAAACTTCATGGTTTCGCATATTGACTTTCTTAAAGTTACTGACTGCCTGTTCTCACCCATTGAATCAAAAGAAATTTTATTTATGACACTTTTTCGCACAAGGCAGCTTAGTACCTGACCTTTTAACCCTCTTATGACTTCCAACAGCTTTGCACTCGGCAAGCTATATATATTTAATCTAACAGAGGACCTGAGATAGATGGCACTGATTAAAAGCCGTCCAGTTGCAGCTTTTCGGGTGCTTGCTTGCTGGAGGGGGTCGAGGGAGGACGCCCCCCAGCGACTCGCCGTGCACCTTGGGCAATCGCCGAGAACGGGCGGACAAAGGTCGCGAAACCCACAGGCCGCAGATAGCGCGATAGACGCCTGCGAAACCCGCTAGAAAAACTTAAACCATAGAATGAGTGATCGGAATGTACTTTTGCGCAGAATTAAGTCATTTAGGGACCTACCTGGCTCACCCCTCAGCACTTTAAAGTACGCCAATCATTCAACTATCGGCGTCTTTATGAATCTCTGGTTTCGACTTCTCCTCATGCTGCTTCGTCGACCTTGGCGCAGACCGGCAAAAGCGCTGGAATCAACCGTCATCCGAATGCGCGTCTGGCCACTGGACCTCGACTTCAATCGACATGTCACCAACGGCCGATATTTCACCCTGGCCGATGTCGGACGCATGGATTTCGTTTTGCGCAGTGGCGCCTATCGAGTAGCTATTAGAGCAAAGGCGCTGCCCATCGTCGGAGACACTTGGGGTAAATTTCGTCGTGAGCTTAGACTGTTTGAAGCGTTTGAAATCCACACAAGGATGCTTGGCTGGGACGACAAGTGGAGCTTCATGGAGCATCGATTTGTGAGCAAAGGCAGAGTGATCGGCGTTGTCGTAATGCGAGGTCTATTTCGTTCAGCGAAAGGTATTGTTCCGCCAAGCGAGTTTGTTCGAGAACTGGGACTGCCCGAACGGTCGCCAGAGATGCCGGAATGGCTGGCCTCGTGGTCGCAGAGCTGCGATGCCATGAGCCGCCAACTCAGGGGTGAAGAAAGCACCAATGATTGACTTGACGTGCAGGCAGCCCATGACCAGCGCGCTATTGGGACCGTTGATTGCTCCGCCGTTGGCGTGTGCGGCGTAACTTCGCCAGCCCGTGTAATTCGTCAATAATGGGCTGTATGTACTTTTCTCCGAGCAGGTGCTGGTATACCTCGAAGTGGTCCTATCGCCAAGCGCACTTGCTTCTTTATTTCCTCTATGGCCAGGCACGCCTCATGCACGAAGCGTTCGTCGAATACGCCATGCAACTCAAGCTCAATCCCACTTTTGTCATGGTGTATTTGCACATGGCAGTATCGACCACCATATTGGCCGCCGCTGCAAAATAACATCAAATTAAAACCATGACCGAGGAGCTTACGTAATTGATCCTGAAGACTGTCTTGGTGCAAGCCAGATATTTCCAGCTGCCGAGACACACATGGGCCATTGGCGAATTGCTTACTCAACATAACCACCTCCACTTTTATCGGTTACGCAGTGCCAGCACTACTGCGCACTATCACGAACAAGCTTACGACGTACCCAGCCTGAAAAATGTCAGAAGTCGGTAAGGTTATGGTAAATACCACGAGCGCTTCGAGTTACTTCCCACTCTGTTATTTACCCACCTTAACCATAAATTAACGCTACCAAACAGAACAACCTATTAAGCTTGGCTAATGCGCCTCTCCTGCCCCGACAACTCATGAGGTGATGGCGACCCATCGAGCCTGCCGGCCGGGTCGCAAACGGCGCACGACCGATATATCATTCTGGAGTGTTTCACTAATGCCTGACGACAACGCTCATTCGGCAAAACATGCCTTGTTCAGTATTGCCCTGGTTAATTATAAAACGCTGCACATGACACGCCTTTGCTTAGGATTGCTACGCGACTACGCTATATACCATCAAGTTCCGGTCTGGGTAGTGGATAACGGTTCCGCCGATGAAAGCATCCACTACTTGCGGACACTTGATTGGATCAACTTGGTAGAAAGGATCCCCACCCTCGAGAAGCCGGATATATCGCGCATGGTAAAGCCCTTGATCTGATTTTGGGATATGTTGAAACTCCGTACTTATTCCTGCTTCATACGGACACATTTGTATTTGATACCGATGTGTTCAGTATGATGATGAGCCAAAGCACTGCAACGCCGCGTACAGTGGCAGTCGGTTGTACAGAACAGATCAATCGCGGTTTTTTAAGAACTGCCTGGCGGTTCGGCACTCGACTGATGAAGTACCACTACCGAACACTCATGCGTTACGTGGGGCTACCCTCTAAAAACCCCAAGCCTTTCAGAGAAACCCACTTGAAAAGTTTTTGCACCTTATGGAACTGCGATGTAATTAAACAACATAACTTGCGCTTCATGATGGATAACCGGGTACCGGGATACGCGCTACAAGACAAGATGGTCAAGCTGGGTTATGCGATCAGCTTTCTGTCAGCACGAAGATTGTTCAGTTACCTGGACCATATTCAAGCCGGCACTGTCGCCGCTAACGGCGGCTATGACACGGACCATCGTCGAAGAAAAACGTATCACGATACCCTGCTGCGCTTTCAAAAAGAGGCGTCAAATGATGCGAAAACGACCAGTACGGAAAAATGATGGTTGCTGATAAGACCGGCCCGCGAGATTCGAACTGAGTGGGAGCGCACAGCTGACTTGAAAATCGAACCTGATAGAACTTTATCCACGGCCCAGCCCATAGGGCGCTTGTTCGATGCTCATCGCTTACTCTGCGGCGCATCAAGAGGGGTCTCGAGAATGAAGGTTGCGCCCTGCCCTGCCCCGTCGCTGTGCACGGTCAAGCTGCCACCCATTTCCTGCGCGGCGAGCGCGCAGCTGTGCAGGCCGAAACCGTGACCGTCTTTGCGAGTCGTGAAGCCATGGGAAAAGATACGCGTCAGGTGCTCTGGCGTAATCCCGTTGCCATTGTCGGCCACCGTGATACGCAAGACTGCCCCGTCAGCGATGAGGGAGGCGCTGAACGTGATGCACGGGCTGCGATCGACCACGCCGTCCAACGCCTGCCTGGCGTTTCTGATCAGGTTTACCAGAATTAGCAGCACCCGGTGCCGGTCCAGCGACAGCAGGGGCAAGTCGGCAATGTCCTTGACCACCGTCACCTCCTGATTCATCCGTGAGCCGGCACTCATGCGCCAGGCATCATCGATTAATTCCGAGACCGGTATTGTCTCGACGACACTGACGGCAACGGCATAGGACTGCTGGGCAGCGACAATGGTCTTGATGTGGTCAATGCCTTTGGTGAGTTGCTCGAGCTCTTCGATGATGCCCTGCTGTTCTGCCGCCACCGCCTGCGCCAGCTTGAGCAGGTAGTCGGGCAGCATCTTTCCCCGCTGGTCCTGGGTGAAGAAATCGCTCAGCTCATGGATGTGTTCGTTCATCATCTGCGCCACCTTGCCCAGGCCCTGGGCCTTGGAGGTGCGCATCTGGCTGCTGACCAACTCGGCCGAAACGTTCACGCTGTTGAGGACGTTGCCGACATTGTGCAGCACCGTCGTGGCGATCTCGGCCATGCCCGCCTGACGGGATTTCGCATTCAGCTCGGATTGCACCTGGCTCATGCGTAGCGCCGCGCGTACGCGAGCCTTGAGCTCCAATGGCGAGAAAGGTTTGGCGATATAGTCATCGGCGCCACTCTCCAGCCCGGAGATGCAAGCTTCGCTGCCGCCGCGGGCGGTCAACAGGATGACGGGCAGATGGGCAAAACCGGCGCTCGCCTTGATTCTGGCGGTCAGGCCAAAGCCGTCAAGCTCCGGCATCATCACATCCGAGAGAACGACATTGATCGGTTGACGCTGCAGCATGGCCCAGGCCTGTTCTCCATCAGCGGCGGTGACGACGCTGTAGTCGTCGCGCAAAAGCTCGCTGAGGTAGCCAAGCATTTCCGGGCTGTCATCGACCACCAGGACCCTGGACTGCGAGGTGCGTTCCGGGTGCCGTTCGTTGTCTGCATCGGCCATGGACGCCTGGTCGTTGCTACTGCCACGGCGGCCGTCGTCGAACAGCAAGTGGCGCTGCTCGGTTGTGATCATTGCGGTGGGTGACGATCCCTCATGCAGATGACCGGCTTCGGTCGGCACCGTGTCTTGCTCGGTTCCCCGAGGAAATCGAACAAGGAAGCACGAGCCCTTTCCAGGCTCACTGTTGACACTGACTTCGCCCCCCATCAGTTCGACCAGATCCTTGACCAGGGCCAGGCCGATACCGGTACCGCTGTAATGCCGCGTGGCGGAATTGTCGATCTGGGAAAAACGCTGGAACAGCAGGGGTAATTTGTCAGGCGCGATGCCAATGCCCGAGTCTTGCACCGCGAGCTCAAATCGCTCGTCATCAAGCGCAGTGACTGCCAGATGCACCGTACCGCCAGCAGGGGTGAACTTGATGGCATTACTCACCAGGTTGAGCAGAATCTTCTCGAAGTGTCGGGGGTCCAGGAACACGGTACCGAGGGCAGGATCGATGCTGCAGGTTAACGTGCAGCCTTTGCCCTTGGCCACCATGGCGGCGTCCTCGGCCAGCACACCCACCGCCTTGTTCAAATCAACGGGCGCCGGACACAGCTCAAACTTGCCTGCTTCGGCCTTGGAGAAGTCAAGGATATCGTTCACGCGGTTCATCAGGCGCAGTGCGTTTCGTTGTGCGCGCTCGATTTGCACGCGCCAGTCCGCCGGCGGCGTGATCGCCACCGAGAGCTGCTCCAACGGGGCGAGAATAAGAGTCAAAGGGGTGCGCAGTTCGTGGCTGACCGTGGCGACGAAATCACTCTTTGCCTGGTTGGCCGTCTCGGCCTGGTTGCGCGCCTGAATAAGTGCAACCGCCTGCGCCTCCAGCACCTCGGTCTGCCGGTGCAGCGTGTCGGTCCGCTCGTCGACCATTCTCTCCAGAGAGGCCTGCACCTGCTGTCTTTCGGCTTCGGCCTCGTCCTCCAGCACCCGGATGCGCAAGGCATTCTCCTGGAACACCCGGACGGCGCGAGTCATGATCCCAATCTCATCGCCGCGTCCAGCACTGGCGATTTCGGCGGTCAAGTCACCGGCAGCGAGCCGGCGCATGGCCGAAGCCAGGGCGACGATGGGCTGCGCGACAAACCGCGAGGTGCTCCAGGCAATGGCTCCGGCCAGCAGGATGGCGACGGCGCCAGCGACTATTGTCGCCAGCATGCCGCGATCCTTGTGGACCAAGGCGTCTGAACGCGCTTCGCCTGCGAAGCGCGCAACCAACAGGCCAGCGCTGCGTGCCTCGATACGAACCTGGTCGCGCGCGTCGCCCAAGGCGTTGCTCGCCTGATGGAACCCGGCAAATGCCGCCCGGTAGCCAGCAATCTGATCGCTGACCGTCAGGGGCGTAGCGCTGGCCTGCTGCCCCACAGACGATGGCAGAACCCGGGCGAGACGGGAGAGTTCATCGAGGATGACGCCTACAGAGCTGGCGACCTCGGCCGACGGCGCCAGGCGAAACGACAAGGTCTGCGCTTCCAGGGTGGCAACACGTTCGGCGAAACGCTTGGACAACGCGGCGGCGTTTTGCAGCAAACCGATGGCGGCCTGAATGTCACTGGCGTCATGGGCAATGTGCTCGTCCACTTCAGCCAACATGACTTCAAGGCGCTCTGCCACGCCTCCAACAGCCCCCAGATGCCGCAAAGCCTCGCCGCCCCGGAGCCTGGGAGCCTCGCCAAGCTGCTCGAGCGCCAGGCTGGCTGCTGCCACCGCCGTCGCCAACTGTTCCAGGGTCGCCACCTGTTGCGGCGCCCCCATCAACTCACGCAATTGCTCGACCACAGGTGGCAGCGCCGCACAGGCGTTACGCGCCGCAGTGGCGGCGGCACCATCACCGCTCACCAGCACCTGGGCCACATTGGCGGTAATGATGCGTTCGCCGTTGCGCAGGATATCCAGGATGCGATGGGCGCTCTGGGCGTTGCTCACCCGCGCCTGGTGGTCGGCGGCGCGGGAGTCCAGGCCCTTCAGCCCAGCGGCGATACCCAGTTCAACGAGGGCCGTCGCCTCTCGCATCCGGGCGTAATGGGCGGTCATATTCTCGGTTTCGCCATCCATGGTCAGGGTCGCCGCCCGCAAGGACGCGATCGCCGCAGCGAGCCTCTCCAGGCTGCCCTTGAGCGATTGCGCCTCTGCCGCCGGGATGGCGTTAAGGCCGTTGATAGCGGTCGCGACCAAGCCCTCGGCCTGGGACACGCTGTCCTGGTCGCGGGTGGCAATGAAGTTTTCCACCCGCCCGGTAGCCCCGTTGACCGAGGCCAGAATTTCCGCGGAATGGCTGGCGGAATCCACCGCACGTACCATGCCTCGCAGGCCGTAGAGGTTCACGAGCGATACCGCCAGCATCAGCAACACCAGTGCGGCAACCGCCAGGCCGATCCTGACGGCAATGGGCCTGGCCGTGGCTGATTTGAATGTCAACATGGGGCCTCGCCTCCTAGCCCGCCGCTACTGTTTCGTCACCTCCGGCAAAGGCGCCGGCGGCGCCGTATGGTTGATGGCCGCATCGATCATCGCCGCAACGGAAGCCTGGCCGTAGAACGGATTGGCGGCACCGCCCACCGGCATAGTGGCAAGCCAGGCGTCCAGGTCTTTGGCATCAATACGTACCAGCGGCACTTCGACGAACTTTGGCACCTGCTTGCCCGCCAGTATCTGCTGGGCCACCCAGAACCCCATCTGGGAGACGCTTGGGGAGGCAGAGACAGAGACGGTCTCGTAGCCATTGGCATCGCGTTCCTGTTTCCACAGGGCAAGTTCGTCCTGACGGTTCCCCATCACAATGATCGGCAAAGGGCGTCCCGCCGCCTTGAACGCCATGGCCGCACCATATCCGTCGCCACCCTGGGTAGCCACGGCATCAATGGTGGGCAGCGACGGCAGCGCCAGCGTCACTTCCCTGCGGGCGACAGAAGCCGTCCAGTTCCCGTAAACGGTCTTGACGAATTTCAGGCCCGGATAGTCGCTGGCGGCCTTGCGAATGCCATCGCTGATGTTTTTATCCGTGGCATCGCCAGCGATGCCGCGGATCTCCAGTAATGTCCCGTTGCCCTTCAGGCGCTCGGCGATGTAGTCCATTTCCACACGGCCCATGGCGGACCAGTTGTAATCCACGGTATAGACACAGGGCTCGGTGATCAGGCTGGCCATGACGACCACCACGATGCCGGCGTTGCAGGCATCGCGGATCACCCCGTTGAGGGCCGTGTCGGAGGCAGCGAGGATCACGATGGCATCGACGCCCTTGACGATCATGTCCTGGATATGGGCCGCCTGTTCCGAAGCCGAGTTATTGGCGCTGACGACGGGAGCCTCACGGATCAAGCCCTCCTTTTGCGCCTGGAGCGCAATTTCCTGCCAGTTGCGCACCATCACCTTGCGAAAATCGCTGCCTGCGTAGGAATTGCTGAAGGCAATGCTGTAGCTCGCGGTAGGGCCGCTGGCGATGCCCTCGGCGGCAGCCTGGGCCGGATTGGCGGCAACCATCGCCAGCCCCGCCACGCAGCCGGCGAAGCGCCTCAAGATCGTGTGGATCGACTGGGTGTTCATGCTGTTCTCCATCGTGCTTGGCATTTACCAACAGTTATCCACCCGCTCCGGCTTACAGCCTGGATCGACGGCGTGTTCTGGTTGGAGCCGTTGGCCCCCACATTGGAGATTTTCAAGCAGGTGAGGTGTGGGGCAGGCATTGAACGTTTCCCTGTATGCCGCGTGCGGGTTGTTGCGTGAGCCGTTGAAAACGCCTGAAGACCACCCACCGGCTGTCGCCAACGTCAATGACTTTGCCAGGGTCGGAGCCCTTGGCGGCCGAACATTGAAACCCGTAGATGGCTCGCATTGGCAATGAGCATAGTATCAAAGTGCCCGCTTTGCTTGCGGTCTGTAAACGGATGCGGCGCTCTTAGCCATAGTTTTGTGTTTGACTGCCGCCCCACCCAACCCTGCCTGCTGTTCTACGCTTGTTGCTCGACCCACTTATCGGAGACCCGACATGAACCCACACACCACCGCCCTGGTGCTGATCGAATACCAGAACGACTTCACCACCCAAGGCGGCGTGTTCCATGACGCCGTCAAGGACGTCATGCACACGTCCAATATGCTCGCGAACACCGCCACCACGGTTGAACAGGCGCGCACGCTCGGCGTGAAGATCATCCACCTGCCGATCCAGTTCGCCGAGGGCTACCCGGAGCTGACCACCCGCGACTACGGGATTCTCAAGGGCGTTGCCGATGGCAGCGCTTTCCGCGCCGGCAGCTGGGGTGCCGACATCAGCGAGGCGATTACCCGGGAAGCCGGCGACATCCTCGTGGAGGGCAAGCGCGGGCTGGACGGTTTCGCCACCACGGGCCTGGACCTGGTGCTGCGCAACAATGGCATCCAGACTCTGGTGGTGGCGGGCTTCCTGACCAATTGCTGTGTCGAAGGCACGGTACGATCAGGTTATGAGAAGGGCTACAACGTGGTGACCCTGATCGATTGCACCGCGACCTTCACCGACGAACAACAACAGGCAGCCGAACGCTTCACGCTGCCGATGTTTTCCAGGACGTTGCAACACACCGAGTTTCTCGACGGGCTGAACGCCCGGTAGCCATCGCCCAGAAGGCGGCTTTACAGCCGCCTTCGGATTCCCAGCCATCTGCGACACCCTGGCCGGGTTCGTTGATCTGAAACACCTCAGTTGTCAGGGTGTTCGCTCGCCACTGAATCGGCAGCGTCCACATCAGACATATCCTCCTCAAGGGGTGCATCGTCGTCCGGCGGCAGCGGGATCTTATCCTCATCACGCTTCGGGTCGTGCCCTGTCTCGTTGTCCGTGCCGCGCGTTACAGCCTGCTGTGAAATGTTGCCCGGGGCATTCTCATTGATTTCCATGCTGGCTCTCCGTTCTTGGGCTCGGGATATCCGTGCTTAAGGTTGAGAAACGCCATGCCCACCAGAGTGCCGGGCAACAGACGAATGGACGCGCCCAAACTGGCACAAGGTGGCACTGCCGGTGCATGTTTCGATCCATTCGGCGCCGTGGGTATTTACTGGATGGCGCTGACGGCGGCGCAATTATCGATGCGATTGAAAGGTGATAGTGCTCGGAGGTGCTTCGTTCATTTGTCCAGATTCATTGGTTCATGCATCCGTTCGCCTATTATTGCGCGCAGCCATGCGGCATGAAATTCCATGTCTTCCAGAGAAGTCCCCTCAGCCAATCGATATTCGAACTCCTTGCCCCTCGGCCCCTGACACACGACGCTGAAATGGCCATGGCGGTCATAACTGGCGAGCAAGTAAGGGCTGATACAAATGATATCGCTGAAGGGCACCTGCACTTCGGCGGGTTTACGGCCGCGACGGGTGACGGTGAGAGTAAGCAGTTGCCGGTTCTCGTCAAAGGTGAAGGCCAGCACTCTGGACGCAGAGAACATCCACGCGAAAACCAGCCCCATGAGCACAATAAAACCAAGCATGAACAGGATGAGAGGCGACGTGGTGAGACTCGCCCCATCGCTGGACGATGCGCCTTGCATCGCTTCGAGGCCGAAAAGGATCAGCACCATCACCCCTATGACCGGCAGGAACATAAGCAGCACAAAACAGAAACCCAATATGGCCGCCCCAGTGCTGCCAAAGGTGGGTAAGTCCGGATTGCCATGCCACATAGGTGGGTGAGCGCGCGGTTCTTCAGCGCCTGGCGCGGCTGGAGGCGTTGCGATGGGGTGAACTGAAGTTTGATGGGGCATCCAGCAGGCTCCGGGGGGACTGCGTAGACAGTAGCACTATCGCCAGACAGTCTGGTCCGGTACCCACCGATAAACGTCAACACCTGGCTCGCACTGCCGGCCGGCAGACTGGGGGAAGCCCTGCCGCAACGGTTCAAATCGCAGCCCGCAATTCACGGGGTGACAGGCCATAGTGTGAGCGAAAGCGCACGGCAAAACGGGAGGCGGAGGCGTAGCCGCAGGCGCTGGCAATTTCACCGATCGGGCGAGACGTTGTCTGCAGCCGTTGTAATGCTGTCGACAGTCGAACGCCCTCCAGAATGTTCCTGAAACTATTCCCCTCGTTCGCCAGTTGGCGACGCAAGGTCGACTCCCCCAGGTTCATGTGCTGTGCGATGCTCGCAACCGTCCAGTCTCTCTCCGGGCTGGCCATTACCAGTTGCTGCACCCGCTCGCACAAGGGATCGTTGCGCCCCATCAGCAAAGGTCCGGCCTGGCCGCCAAGGCATAGGCTCAGCAGCACCGCTTCCCCATAATGTGTGCAGAGTGCCTGCGGGGCGTTTGCATGGATGGCGACCAGCAACTGCTCCCATGCCTGGGTGGTGTGCCTGTCCAGGGGAACGCATAGATCGCTCTTCAGTGCCCCGCGACCACTCTTGATCTGCTGGCTATATCGGCTGCTGAATTGACGCAATGTCGAGACGGGAAAGGTCACCGCATCGGCGATGTAGTGACCCTGAGGGCCGGGGAAGTTTGAGATACCCAGCTCGCGCCCGGCCGGCATCAGAATCAGATGCCGAGGCCCTGCGCGCATTTCCCGGTCATCCCATTGCAACAGTTTTTCCCCCTGCCGCACTCGACACAAGGTGGTCACGAACACCGGCACCCTGGGCAAGGTAAGGGCATGTCGCGCCCGAATGACACAGGCATCGATAATATTTTCCCGGTGCTGTATGCCGTCACAAGGGCGCATGGTTCTTAACGTCCGTAAGTGGAAGTAATGGTCGCTTTGGCCAGGACGTTGGCGTTGAGCATGTAACCGACCAAGGCTCCGCTGGCCTGGTTGTCGAGCGGTAGCTTATCGGCTTTCAAGGCCCACACGGTGAATTGATAGCGATGGGGTTTATCGCCGACAGGAGGGCAAGCGCCACCGAACCCCGGCTGGCCATAATCGGTTCGCCCTTGCACAGCACCCGCAGGCAGGTTCGCCCCCACGCCGCTTGGCAAACTATGGGTGGAGGCTGGCAGGTTGACCACCGTCCAATGCCACCAACCGCTGCCGGTGGGGGCATCGGGATCGTAAACGGTGATCGCGTAGCTTTTGGTCCCTGCGGGGGCGTTTTTCCACGAAAGCTCAGGAGACGTGTTGCCACCTTCGCAACCGAAGCCCTGGAACACTTCGCGACGGGTCAACGGGCGGTTGTCTGCAATATCCCGGCTGGTCAGTGAGAAATCCGCAGCGTAGCCACTGAGTGTGACGGCCATGGAAAGTGCTGGCAGGATCAATCTGATGTTCATCGCGGCTCCATCTGAGTCTGAAAGTGAAGCTCGAGTCTAGGTTGAACAAAACCGGGAGACTGTGCCGAAATGCTCGATAACAGTGCCGAAATGCTCGATTGTCCGGACGAACGATGGCTCTCCACGTGCCCGACGACCTTCAGATGCTCAAGAGCTCGCTGACGGGCAGTCGATGAGTGGTCTTCATCTCTCGCAGGGAGAGGTTCGAGCGAATACTTGAAACCCCAGGGAGCTTCCTCAGCACTGTTTCGACAAAGCGGCTATAGCTGTCCAGGTCCCGTGCAACCACCTCAAGGAGAAAGTCCGCCTCCCCCGTTGTGTTATGGCAACTCAATACCTGCGGGGCCGCCTGGATAATCTTTTCAAACGTTGCCGTGGCTTCTTCGCTGTGATCCGTGCAGGAGATCTGGACAAACGCCTTCAGGCCCAGCCCGAGTTTCTTTCGATTGAGAACGGCCTGGTATCCCTCGATAACCCCGCATTCTTCCAGGCGTCTTTGCTTGCGCCAACAGGACGCTTCGCTGAGGGACAGCTGCTCGGCCAGCTTGACATTCGACAGCTTGCCGTCCCGCTGCAAACGCTCCGATATTGCAATGTCCGTTTTATCGAGTTGTTCAATCATGAAATAACCCCTCAAATTCATACTTAAAAATGAAGGCTAATTTCAATTCTTGCGTTCGGTCAATGGCAACTTGAAGGGTAATTTCAAGGCGCTCATTCATAATGGCAATGCCTGAATCGCCCCTCCAAGCCTAGGTAATTTGAATGAAAGCAGTCGTCTACGAAGCCTTTTCCAAACCGCCGCGCCTGATGAACGTGGCCGATCCATCTCCGGAACGCCATGGCGTGGTGATCCAGGTGCTTGGCACCGGAGTGTGCCGCAGCGACTGGCATGGCTGGAAAGGCCATGACCCCGACATTGAACTGCCCCATGTACCGGGTCATGAGCTGGCCGGCATCGTGGCCGAGGTGGGCCACGACGTCACGCGGTGGAAGGTCGGTGACCGGGTGACCGTGCCGTTCGTGGGTGGCTGTGGTGCTTGTGCGCAGTGCAACAGCGGCAATCAGCAGGTGTGCCACACGCAGTTTCAGCCGGGCTTCACTCATTGGGGCTCTTTTGCCGAGTACGTCGGCATCCACCAGGCCGATCTGAACCTGGTCGCGCTGCCCGAGAGCATGGACTTCGCAACCGCTGCAAGCCTGGGTTGTCGCTTCGCCACCTCGTTCCGTGCAGTCGTCGACCAAGGCAACGTCAGCGCCGGTCAGTGGGTCGCGGTTCACGGCTGCGGAGGTGTCGGCCTGTCTGCGGTGATGATCGCCCAGGCCATTGGCGCGAACGTGATCGCCATCGATATTTCCCAGGAAAAACTCGATATGGCACGCGCCCTCGGCGCTGTCGCCACCATCAATGCCCAGTGCGTCGCGGACGTCACCGAAGCCGTGCTGGAAATCACCCAGGGCGGTGCCCACGTCTCGCTGGACGCCTTGGGCCACCCAACCACCTGTTTCAACTCCATCAACAACCTGCGCCGTCGCGGCAAGCACGTCCAGGTCGGGCTGATGCTCGCTGATCACGCCACGCCGGCCATCCCCATGGGCAAGGTTATCGCCCATGAACTTGAGATCTACGGTAGCCACGGCATGCAGGCGCATCGCTATGGCGCCATGATCGAGATGATCACCTCAGGCAAGCTGGCGCCTGAAAAACTCGTGGGCAAAACCATCAGCCTGGAACAGTCCATCGACGCGTTGACGAACATGGACCGCTTCGAGACGGCAGGGGTAACCGTCATAACCGAGTTTTGACCCATAGCGCCACCCTGAACATCCACCTATCAAGGGCTTGCCTGATTAACCTCATGCAGGCCCTTGTTTCCTTCGCACGAATTTCCGGCCGCTTTGACAAAGGATCAGGCGCCCACGGAAATATTTAATAGACTAATGATTAGCGCGCAATAATTTATCGCAACTATCACCTCGATTCATTTTTTTGAATTCCTCACTGTACGCATCGCCGCCAGGATGACAGTCAGCGCCAATGTGCCGCCTGCAAAGGCAGCCCTTGTTCGTGATCAACAAAAACTGACGCAGGGGCTGCCCCCTCCCCTGACACCTCGGCCTTCGGAGGCCTATATGAAACTAAGATCCTTGAATATCGCGCGCAGAGCGTTCGTCTGCTTCGGTCTGATCACCCTCTTGCTGATCAGTTTGGCAGGCTTCTCCTATTTACAAATCGGTCATTTGCGCACGGCGGAGCAGAACATCGAGCGAAACTCCCTGCCGAGCATCCAGGTGATTGACGATATTCAGATCGCCCTTCTGCATGCGCGCCTTGAGAGTATCCGCATGCTCTCGAGTACCTCCAAAGACGTGCATGATGCGTCGCTGTCAAAGGTCGAAGAGGCCATGCGAACGCTTGAAGCGAAGAGCGCGTTTTATCGTGACAACCTGATCTCCGGCGAACAGGATCAACTGCAGTTTGAGAAGGCCAGCCAAACAATGGATGCCTACATTGAGGGCCTGAAAAAAGTACTCGCCCTCGATCAGCCTGACCATGAACAAGCGATCACGTTCGCCAACACCGAGCAGGCACAGCGGGCCAGTGCCTATCAAGAGCAGCTCACACTTCTACGTGAGCAAAATGCACGCCAGGCGGTTTTGTCGGGGCAGGATGCAGCAGAGGTTTATACCCATAGCGTCAGGGTACTGATAGCTGTGCTGGTGGTGGCTTTTGCGCTCACTACCCTGCTGGCCACGTTGTTCACCAACAGTATTGTGAACCCCATCAGTTCGTCCCTGAAACTGGCGGAAGATATCGCGGCCGGCGACCTTACCCATGACCTGGAAGTCACCGGTTCGGATGAAGCATCCCGCTTGATGCATGCGCTCAATATCATGCAGAAGAACCTCCGGAGCACGATACTGGAAATATCAGGCGCCTCAGCTCAACTCAGCAGCGCTGCCGTCGAAATGATTTCGATCACGGAAAGTGCTGATCGCACCTTGCAACAGCAGAACAGCGAGATAGAGCAGGCTGCCACGGCCGTCACCGAGATGAGCGCTGCTGTCGAAGAGGTTGCCCGCAATGCCAACTCCACCTCGGAAGCCGCAATGCAGTCCAGCCTGGCAGCCGATCTTGGCAATAAAAGGGTCACTGAAACGCTCACGGCCATGCGCGGCCTGACGGGGTTAGTCGAAGTTTCCTCGGAGCAGGTAAAAGCGCTAGCAGGCCAGGCGCAAGACATCAGCAAGGTACTCGGCGTTATCCGGGCGATTGCCGAGCAAACCAATCTGCTGGCGTTGAACGCTGCAATTGAAGCAGCCCGCGCAGGAGAACAAGGCCGCGGTTTTGCAGTGGTCGCCGACGAAGTCAGGGCACTGGCGCACCGCACCCAAACCTCTACCCAGGAAATTGAACAGATGATCTCGACGATTCAAACAGGCTCCTCAGCCGCCGTCGAATCGATGCAGATGAGCACGTCTGAGGTCTACAGCACGCGAGATACGGCGGAGCAAGCCGGCCAGTCGCTGCGCCAGATCATAGATTCCGTACTCGAAATCAACGATCGCAATATCCAGATCGCAACCGCCTCCGAGGAACAGGCTCACGTAGCGCGTGATGTGGATCGCAGCCTGATAAGCATCCGCGACCTTGCCGTTCAAAGCAGCGAAGGCACTCGCCAGACGCTGACGGCAAGTAATGAGCTGTCACGGTTGGCTGTAAACCTGAACGACCTGGTGCTTCGCTTCAGAACTTAGTAATTGCCGTAGCGCGCCATTTCGGGTGAATGACACATGCCTGCAAACACCGTGGGGCGCGCTCGGTAAAACTCACCTTTTTTTCACGTTTTTTTTTCATTCCCGGCTCTACATTCGCCGCGCCTCAGCATGCAAATGATTCCTATTGGTCAGGAATCTCCAGCTATATTCCTCAAGCACACCCTCACCATCAGGAGCTTGCCCTCTCATGACTATCGGTTTTCCGTCGTTCCTTGAAAAAGCCCTGCTGGTCGGCGCGCTGCTCGCCGCCGGGCACGTCTATGCCGCGAGCGACAGCGTTGGCATCGTGGTGTACAACGCCCAGCACGAGAGCCTGACCAAGGCGTGGGTCGAAGGGTTTACCCAGGAAACCGGGATTCCGGTGACCATCCGCAATGGCGATGACACCGAGATGGGCAACCAGATTGTGCAGGAAGGTGCTGCCTCCCCGGCCGATGTGTTCCTCACCGAAAACTCACCGGCGATGGTGCTGGTCGATAACGCCGGGCTGTTTGCCCCCGTGGCGCCGACCACCCTGGAACAGGTCGGTGCAGCCTATCGTCCGGCCCACGGCAAATGGGTGGGTATCGCTGCGCGCTCGACGGTGTTTGTGTATAACCCGGGCGCGCTCAAGGAAGCCGACCTGCCCAAATCCCTGATGGACCTTGCCTCTCCCCACTGGAAAGGCCGCTGGGCCGCCTCCCCGGCCGGGGCCGACTTCCAGGCGATCGTCGCTGCCGTGCTCGAACTCAAGGGCGAGGCCGCCACCCTCGACTGGCTCAAGGCAATGAAAGCCAACGCGAGCATTTACCGCGGCAACAGTGCGGTACTCAAGGCCGTCAATGCCGGCCAGGTCGACAGTGGCGTGATCTACCACTACTACAGCTTCGTCGATCAGTCCAAGACCGGCGAAAACAGCAAGAACACCGCGCTGCACTACTTCAAGCACCAGGACCCGGGCGCGTTCGTCAGCATCTCCGGTGCCGGCGTGCTGGCCTCCAGCACACACAAGGAGCAGGCCCAGGCTTTCCTGGCGTGGATCACCGGCCCGGACGGCCAGGCGATTCTCAAGAGCGGCAATTCGTTCGAGTACGCCGTGGGCCGGAACGCCGAGTCGAACCCCAAACTGGTACCGCTGACGCAGCTCGATGCTCCCAAGGTTGATGCGTCCAAACTCGACAGCAAAAAAGCCGTCGCATTGATGACCCAGGCCGGACTCCTCTGATTGTTGCCTGAAACCCTGGAGGCGGCTGCCGCCCGGTCGATACCCGCGCGACCTTCACAGCGCAGCCACGCGCTTTTTTTCAGGCGTGGCGGCGCATGGGTCACCGGTTTATCGGTGCTGGTTTCGCTGCTGGCCCTGTTGCCCATCGCCTTCGTGATCGGTGTGTCCTGGCAAATCGGCTGGGCACAGATCGAGGCCTTGGTGTTCCGGCCTCGGGTTGCCGAGTTGCTGGTCAACACCGTATTGCTGGTGGTCATCACCCTGCCCTTGTGCGTGGCGCTGGGCGTCGCGCTGGCCTGGTTGACCGAACGCACCGACCTGCCGGGACGCCGTCTGTGGTCATTGCTGGCAGTGGCTCCCCTCGCGGTGCCGGCCTTTGTGCACAGCTATGCCTGGGTCAGCCTGGTGCCGTCGATCCATGGCTTGCCGGCGGGCGTGCTGGTCTCGGTCATCGCCTACTTTCCGTTTCTGTACCTCCCGGTGGCGGCCACGTTGCGGCGACTCGATCCTGCTATCGAAGACGTAGCCGAATCCCTGGGGCTCAAACCCTGGGCGGTGTTCTTCAGGGTGGTGGTGCCGCAGTTGCGCCTGGCGATCTGCGGCGGCGCGCTGCTGGTGGGCCTGCACCTGCTGGCCGAATACGGCCTGTACGCGATGATCCGCTTCGACACCTTCACCACGGCGATCTTCGACCAGTTCAAGTCGACCTTCAATGGCCCGGCCGCCAACATGCTGGCGGCGGTATTGGCACTGTGCAGCCTGGCGATGCTGACGATCGAATCGGCGGCCCGCGGTGCCGCGCGTTATGCACGGGTCGGCTCGGGCAGTGCCCGGGACCAGCGCACCCTGCGCCTGGGCACTCCCATCCGCATCGCCGCCCTTGGTCTGCAAGCGTTCACCTGCGCGCTGGCCCTGGGTGTGCCGCTGATTACCCTGGGCAAATGGTTGGTCGCCGGCGGCGTGGCCGTGTGGCAGATGAATGAACTGCTGCCGGCCCTCGAGCAAACCCTGTTGCTCGGCGCTGCCGGAGCGCTGCTGACCACCTGCGCGGCGGTGCCGATTGCCTGGCTGTCGATACGTGCGCCAGGGCGCTTGCAGCGCATCCTGGAGAGCTGCAACTACATCACCAGCTCTTTGCCCGGCATCGTCGTCGCCCTGGCACTGGTGACCGTGACCATTCACTTCGCGCGACCGATCTACCAGACCACGATCACCGTGCTGCTCGCCTACCTGCTGATGTTTTTGCCCAGGGCGCTGGTGAGCTTGCGGGCCGGGATCGCCCAGGCGCCGGTGGAGCTGGAACACATGGCACGCAGCCTCGGCCGCTCGCCCGCCCGTGCACTCTGGCTGATCACCCTGCGCCTGGCCGCACCAGGTGCAGCGGCCGGTGCCGCACTGGTGTTCCTGGCGATCACCAATGAGCTGACCGCCACATTGCTGCTGGCCCCCAACGGCACCCGCACCCTGGCCACCGGCTTCTGGGCAATGACCAGTGAAATTGACTACGCCGCCGCAGCCCCCTACGCGCTGATCATGATCCTGTTGTCCCTGCCGTTGACCGGCCTCCTCTATCACCAATCCAAACGCACGGCTGGCCGATGAACGCCCTCGAACTCAATGCAATCTGTAAGTCCTTCGGCAGCCAGCGCGCCTTGGCCGACGTCAACCTGTCGGTGCCCACCGGCAGCCGAACGGTGATCGTCGGGCCGTCAGGTTCAGGCAAGACCACGCTGCTGCGGATGATCGCCGGATTCGAGTTTCCCGATAGCGGCAGCCTTGCGCTCAATGGCCAACTGCTGGTCGACGCCACGCACGCCGTCCCGGCCCATCAACGCCAGATCGGTTATGTGCCGCAGGACGGTGCGCTGTTCCCGCATATGAGCGTGGCCGACAATATCGCCTTTGGCCTGGCCGCCAAGGGCCCGCAACGCGAATCACGCATCGCCGAACTGATGGACAGCGTGGCCCTTGACGCCAGCATGGCGCGGCGCTGGCCCCACGAACTGTCCGGCGGGCAGCAACAACGGGTGGCCCTGGCCCGTGCACTGGCGCAACAACCACGCCTGATGCTGCTGGACGAACCCTTTTCGGCGCTGGACACCGGCCTGCGTGCGGCGATGCGCAAGATGGTCGCACGGCTGCTGAGCGACGCCGGTATTACCACGATTCTGGTGACGCACGACCAGAGTGAGGCGCTGTCGTTTGCCGATCAACTGGCCGTGATGCGTCAGGGACGCCTGGTGCAGTCCGGCCATCCGATGGACCTGTACCAGTCCCCCGGCGACCAACAGACCGCCTTGTTCCTGGGCGATGCAGTGATCCTGCCTGCCAGGCTCGAAGCCGGATGGGCCCATTGCGAACTGGGCCGTATCGCGGTCAACAGCCTGGACAATTGTCCCGTTGCACAGATCATGCTGCGCCCCGAGCAGTTGCAGGTCAGCACGGGGTCAGGCGCCGGCTGCCAGGGCGTGGTGACCGAGCGTGATTTTGGCGGGAACACCTGCACCCTGACCGTGGCGCTGCAGCCTGACGATGGCGCACCGGGGCGCGCGATCCTGGTACGCAGTTCGGGCCTGCAGGCGCCCTTGACCGGCAGCACGGTGCAGCTGACGACAATCGGCGTGGCGCATGTATTTTCCGCATAGGTCGCCGGCCCTCAGTCCCGGCTAAGTTTCGTGCCGTACCTTCTCCCCTGCGCCACCACCGCGCACAGGAGAGGTAAACCCGATGAATGCCACAGCAGCCCGCTGGCTGAACAAAGTACCCGAGGTGACCCTGTCATTCTGGGTGATCAAGATCCTGTCCACCACCGTGGGCGAAACCGGCGCGGACTATCTCGCCGTCGATGCGGGCCTGGGTGCCGGCTGGACCAGCATCGGCATGGCCGCCCTGTTGGCCATTGCGCTGTTTTTCCAGCTGCGCACCAAAGCCTACACCCCCTGGATCTACTGGCTGACCGTGGTGCTGGTGAGCATTGTCGGGACGCAGATCACCGACATCCTCACCGATAAACTCGACATCAGCCTGTATACCAGCACGGTGATCTTCTCGGTCCTGCTCGCCCTCAACTTCCTGGTCTGGTACCGCACCGAACGCAGCCTGTCGATCCGGGCCATCGTGACCCCACGGCGCGAGGTGTTCTACTGGGCCACCGTGTTGTGCACCTTCGCGCTCGGCACCGCCGCCGGCGACCTGGCCACCGAAGCGCTGGGCCTGGGCTTCACCCTGGGCGCGGTGATTTTTGCGCTGATGATCGGCGCAACCCTGCTCGCCTGGCGCCTGGGTGCCAATGTGGTCCTGACCTTCTGGATCACTTACATCCTGACTCGCCCCTTCGGTGCCTCCCTCGGCGACTTGCTGACCCAGGCCAAGACCTACGGCGGCCTGGGCATGGGCGCCAGCTGGACCAGCGCGATCTTCCTCTGCGTGATTGTCCTGTTGGTGGCCGTCGCACAAATCGGCGTCGGCAACCGCAGAACCCTGCGCCCATAACTCAATTACCCTCAAGGACCTCATCATGCGCCCTGTTCAAAACCTTATTCGCCGCGCCGCAATCGCCGCTTCGATCCTGTTGTTGGGTATCGCTGCCGGCTGCTCGAAACCTGCCGATAAACCCCAGGCCCCCGTCACGCCAGGTTCGACCAACAGCCAGGGCAAGGCCGCCTCGAAACTGGGCGACCTGTCCGAGTTCCGCAGCATCGCCGTCGAAGTGGCCGGCCTGGTCGACAAAAACGACCTGCCTGGCGCGAAAGCCCGGATCAAAGACCTGGAGTCCACCTGGGACTCGGCCGAAGCCGGCATCAAGCCGCGCGCGGCCAGTGACTGGCATGTACTGGACAAAGCCATCGACCGTGCCCTGTCGGCACTGCGTGACAGCAGCCCGAAACAGGCTGATTGCAAGGCTGCTATGGACGACCTGCTCAAGGCATTCGACGCGATGAAAGGCTGATACCGTCCGGTGCGGACAAATACCCGCGCAGGTGCTTCAATACAGGCGCGACAGTCAGCCCTGCCGCGCCTGTTTTTTTGCGGAGAGGGACATGCGGATACTGTTGGTCGAAGACGATTCGATGATTGGCGATGCTATCCAGCGCGCACTCAGCGACGCCAGCTATGCCGCGGACTGGGTCAAGAACGGCCTCAGCGGCCTGGCCGCACTCGACACCCATCACTATGACCTGGTGCTGCTGGACCTTGGCCTGCCCGGCAAGGACGGCCTCGACGTGCTGGCGACCATCCGCGAGCGTAACAACCCGGTGCCCTTGCTGATCATTACCGCCCGAGACAGCCTGGATGATCGCCTGCGCGGCCTGGATGGCGGCGCCGACGACTTCCTGCTCAAGCCGTTCAACATGGCGGAATTGCTCGCGCGCATGCGTGCCGTGCTGCGCCGCAAGGGCGGCAATGCATTACCCGTGCTCAGTAATGGCGTGGTCTCGCTGGACTTGCTGTCCAAGCAAGCGACAACCGTCGAACTCAGCGATATAGCGCTATCCAGCCGCGAGTTCGCGCTGCTGCAAGCCCTGTTGATCCGTCCCGGTGCGATCCTCTCGCGCTGCGAACTGGAAGAGCGCCTGTATGGTTGGGGCAATGAAGTTGAAAGCAACGCCATCGAGTTCCTGATTCACGCCTTGCGGCGCAAGTTGGGCAGTCATGTGATCAAGAACGTCAGGGGCATGGGATGGATGGTGTCAAGAAACGCTTGAGTGAATCGGTACAACTGCGGCTTTCGGTGGCCCTGTCGCTGGCCATTTTGCTGGTCGCCTTGATTGCCAGCGGGTTTGCATTCGTCTCAGCCTTCGAAGAAGCCCACGAACAGCAGGACGACACCCTGCGCCAGGTGGCGATCCTGTTTGATCGCCAGCACATGACCCTGCAGTACCCGCAAGGCACCACCATCGACGGCGACGACGAAGAGTCCCGGTTGATCATTCAACACCTTGGCGACGGTATCGATCCCTCGGGTCTCACCGATGAGGTCATTCCACTGCCATTCCCGGCCAACTTGGCCGAAGGGTTGTCCACGGTCGAGGTGGCGGGCGAGGCTTTCCGTGTACTGGTCAGGACCACCGCCAACGGCGAGCGTATTGCGGTGGCCCAGGAGTCCGACGCCCGCGACAACGATGCACGAGAAAGCGCCTGGCGCAGCCTGCTGCCGTTCCTGATCCTGTTTCCCGTGCTGTTGCTGGTCGTCGGCGACCTGGTGCGCAAGCTGTTTCGCCCCATCGCCAGCCTGTCGGCGGAAATAGATCAGCGCGCCGAACAGGAACTGCACCCGATACATGAACAGCATCTGCCCACCGAAATCCGCCCGTTTGTGGTGGCCATCAATCGCTTGCTGGCACGGGTTGCCCGGTCCATGGACAACCAACGCCGTTTCGTTGCCGACGCGGCCCATGAATTGCGCTCGCCCATGACCGCCCTGTCCCTGCAGGCCGAACGACTGGCCGCCACGCACATGTCATCCCAGACCCGCGAGCGCTTGCTGCCTCTTTCACGGGGTATCGAGCGCGGACGCCAATTGATCGACCAACTGCTGAGCCTGGCCGCGGCGCAATCGGAGGCAGCCCGGGATCAAAGCGTGGTGTCAGTGCATGAAATCTACCGACAGGTCCTGGAAGACCTGTTGCCATTGGCTGAATGCAAACAGCTCGATATTGGCGTCGAAAGCACCCAGGATGTGCACCTCACCTTCAACCGGATGGACCTGTTTACCCTGGTCAAGAACCTGGTGGATAACGCGATCCGCTATACCCCAGCGGGCGGCCGCGTCGATCTGTCGGTGGCGTCGGTGCCCGGTGCGGTCAAACTGCTGATCCAGGACTCAGGGCCTGGAATCCCCCTCGAGGAACAGGCACGGGTATTCGATCCGTTCTATCGCGGCCTGGGAACCGATGAGGCGGGCTCGGGGCTCGGTTTGTCCATCGTCAAGGCGATCACCGAGCGTACCGGGGCACGCGTCCAATTGTCGTTTACCGATACCGCGCAACAACGCGGACTGAGTGTCACGGTCTGGCTCGATTCAACCCGTACATGAACGGTTGGGGCGTCGACATCAGCGAGGCGATTACCCGGGAAGCCGGCGACATCCTCGTGGAGGGCAAGCGCGGGCTGGACGGTTTTGCTACCACAGGCCTGGACCTGGTGCTGCGCAACAACGGCATCCAGACCCTGGTGGTGGCGGGCTTCCTGACCAATTGCTGTGTCGAAGGCACGGTTCGATCGGGTTATGAGAAGGGCTATAACGTGGTGACCCTGATCGATTGCACAGCGACCTTCACCGACGAACAACAACAGGCCGCAGAACGCTTCACGCTGCCGATGTTTTCCAGGACGTTGCAACACACAGAGTTTCTCGACGGGCTGAACGCCCAGTAGCCATAAAGCAGGAGGCGGCTTTACCGTCGCCTTCAGATTCGCCGTCACCCGCGCGTTACCCGTCGCCCCTCAATAGTTTAGAAATCTCTGAACTATCTATTTGCACTTCCCTATTCTTTCCGCCAAGCGCCTCTCCCTACTATTGGCGGCAACAAAGGAGCCTTTCCACAGAGATGCGGCCCGAAGATTGCCTTTTCTGATTGTCACTGCCGTTTTTTGTGCGTTTCGGTCCACGCCGAAACGCCGCTGTGTCAATCATGCGAAGGCACCTTTGGAGCAGATCGATGAAGTTGGAAGTATTCCGGACGTTGTGGGGCTACACCGCGAGCAAGGCACAAGCGCTCGAAGAGTTGCTTGAGGCCGGGTTCGATGGCATGGAAGCCCGCCTGCCCATGACCGCCAGCGAACGCGCCGAGTTCGCAGCCTTTCTACGCGCCAACCATGTCAGCTATATCAGTACCGTCTTCAGCGCCTACGATGTTCTGCCGCAACAATCGGCGAGCGTCGACGAACACCTTCTGGACCTCGATAAAAAATTCGCTTGGGCGGCTGAGTTGTCGCCGCGCTTCATCAACCTGCTGGCTGGCAACGACCGCTGGCCACTGGCACAGCAAGTCGACTTCTTTGGCCGCGCAATGGACGTCGCGCGCAAGCACGGCCAGGTGTGCGCCTTTGAAACCCATCGTGCGCGCTCGTTGTTCAACCCTTGGGTCACCCTCGAGCTGATTCGTCAACTGCCGGACCTGCGCTTCACCAGCGACATCAGTCATTGGGTGGTCACCTGCGAGCGCCTGCTCAACGATCCGGAAGATGACCTCAGCGCTTTCGTCGAGCGCGTTCACCACATTCAAGCCCGGGTCGGTTATGACCAGGGGCCCCAGGTTCCCCACCCCGCCGCTCCCGAGTACACCCAAGCGCTGGCCTTCCATCAGCAGCATTGGGAGGCCATCTGGCGATCCCAGGAAAGTCGCGGCTATCAGGTCAGCACGCTGACACCGGAGTTCGGTGCCGACGGCTACCTGCATCACCTGCCCTTCACCAATGTGCCGGTGGCCGACCTGTGGTCGCTGAATGTGTGGATGGCAAATACCGAGCGCGAGCATTTCCGGCGCTTCAGCGGTGCCTCAACCCGATAAGGAGCGTTACCTCATGCCTGACCAAACGCCAAAGGCCGCCAACTTCAATCGCATTCCGCTGGTGGACATCGCCGGGCTGTACAGCGACGACATCGCACAGCGCCAGGCAGTGGCCGAAGAACTCGGTAACGCCGCCCGCGCAGTGGGTTTTCTGTACATCAAGAACCACGGCATCGAGTCGTCGCTGATCGACGGCTTGCGCCACGCGGCGAAGGACCTGTTTGCGCAATCCCTTGCGTACAAGATGCAGCATTACATCGGCACCTCCCGCAGCCACAAGGGGTTTGTGCCTGAAGGCGAAGAGGTCTATGCCAAAGGCAAGCCGGACCACAAGGAGGCGTTCGATATCGGTTTTGAAGTGGGCGAAGACGATCCGCTGGTCAGGGCCGGAACCCCCTTGATCGGGGCCAATGAATGGCCGGACCTGCCGGGTTTCCGTCCCGCCGTCGAAGCGTACTACGCTGCGGTGTTTGCGCTGGGGCGTCGCCTGTTCAAGGGCTTCGCGCTCGCATTAGGCCTTGAAGAGGACTATTTCGAGGCACTGGTTACCCGCCCACCGTCGAAACTGCGCCTGATTCACTACCCCTTTGACCTGGCCGCCCAAGACGCACCCGGCATTGGTGCACATACCGACTACGAGTGCTTCACCATTTTGCTTGCCGACAAGCCAGGCCTCGAGGTGATGAACGATCAAGGCCAATGGATTGATGCGCCACCCGTGGACGGTGCCTTTGTGGTCAACATCGGCGACATGCTGGAGGTCATGACCGCGGGTACGTTCGTCGCTACGGCTCACCGAGTGCGAACCGTCAGCGAAGAGCGCTACGCCTTCCCACTCTTCTACGCGTGCGACTTCCATACGCAGATCAAGCCACTGCCACAGTTTCTTGAAGACGCTAAGGATTACGAGGAAATCACCATCGGTGAGCACATGTTCGGCCAAGCGTTGCAGACCTATCAGTACCTGCGCCGCAAAGTCGAACGGGGCGAACTCAAGCTGTACGAGAAAGCACGCAAGCCATCGAGCTTCGGTCACTTGAAGAGCCAGGCGCAGGACGCGTCCTGATGCAACCCTCAGCCTGGTCACACCGCCCTGTTTAACCACCCGCCCAGCCCTACTTTACCGACGTGGAGTCATCGATGATGCGCAATCCAATCAATCATGCTGTCCGCTTGACCCTGCTGGCCGTCGCACTCCTTGGTGCGGCCGGCGCCCATGCAGCAACGACGGTGACACCCGGCGTACTCAAGGTCGGCATGGAAATCACCTATCCGCCCTTCGAGTCATACGACGAACATAAAAACGTCGTCGGTTCCGACCCCGAGCTGGCGCACCTGCTCGCCAAGCACCTGGACCTCAAGGCCGACTTCGTCGACACCAAGTTTTCCAACCTGATCCTCAGCCTGAACGCCGGCCACTACGACGCGATCATCTCCGGCATGTACATCACGCCCCAGCGGCAGACGCAAGCGCAAACCATCCCGTACGCCAAGACCGGCGCAGCGATCATGGTGCTGAAGGACAGCCCGCTGAAACCGAAAGTACCGGAAGACCTCTGCGGCCTGAAAGTCGGCCTGGAAAAAGGCACCACGTGGGTGACGCAGTTCAACACGCTCTCGACCGACTACTGCACCCCGAATAACAAGGGCGCGATTATGGTCAGCGAGTTCCCGTCCGCACCGGAGGTAACCCAGGCGCTGCTCTCCGGCAATGTGCAGGCTCAGGTGGAGATCGACGGCGCCGCCGGCATGATCGCAGAACGCACCAAGGGCCGCGTCGTGGTGAGCACCGAGCACTCGATCTACCAGCAAACGCTGGGTATTTACGTCAAGAAAGGCAACGACGCGCTCTATCAGGCACTGCTCAAGGCCTTTGAGGCGAGCAAGGCCTCCGGTGAATACACCGCCCTGTTGAAGAAATACAACCTCGAAGAACCGACTAACTGACCCGGTGCAGCCCTGTGGGAGCGCAGCCGCTCCCACAGTCGGCGGCTTTCGCTTGACTGCCCGGCCCAGGTAAAGCCTGTGTCGACGCCAGCAGTTGGAGAGACACATGCAATTTGAATGGCCTTACTTTTTTTCTCTGTTTTCGCTCTCGGACTTCTGGAAAGCCTGCATTACGGTGGTGGAGCTCAGCACGCTGGCCTGGTTCATCGGCATGCTGCTGGGCTTCCTGCTGGCTTCGGCCAAGCTTTCGGCCGCGCGTTGGATCAGCGTGCCGGCGTCGATTTATATCTGGTTCTTTCGCAGCGTGCCGCTGCTGGTACTCGTGGTGTTCGTCTATAACCTGCCGCAGATGTTCCCGGTCACCCGTGGCGTCCTGTCCAACCCGTTCTATTCCGGCCTGTTGGCCCTGGTGGTCACCGAAGCGGCCTATATGGCGGAAATCCACCGTGGTGGCTTGATATCCGTGGCCAAAGGTCAAAAAGAGGCCGGCCGCGCGCTGGGCATCGGCCTGATCGGTTTGCAGCGCCTGATCGTGATCCCCCAGGCGTTCCGCATTTCCCTGCCGACGCTGATCAACGAATACATCACCGTGGTGAAACTGACCTCGCTGGTCTCGGTGATTTCCTTGACCGAACTGTTGACCGTGGGCCAGCGCCTTTACGCGCAAAACTTCCTGGTGATGGAAACCCTGTCGGCTGTGGCGGTGTATTACGTGCTGATCGTGACCGTGCTCGGCTGGCTGTTTCATTGGCTGGAGCACCACCTGGAACTCAACAACCGCACACCCCGGACGCTGGATGACACCAGCATGGGGCGCCTACGCGCATCACAACCCGCCCCTCCTTCGGCAAGCGCTCGGAAAGCCTCCGGGCCTGGCTCGGCACCCGCCCTGCAACTGGTCGACATTCACAAGCGCTACGGCCAGCACGCTGTGCTCAAAGGCATCAACCTTGATGTAAATGTGGGTCAGGTGGTTTCCATCATCGGCCCGTCCGGCTCGGGGAAAACCTCGCTGATTCGCACCGTCAACGCCCTGGAAAGCATCGACCAAGGCGAGATCATTCTGTTCGGCGAAAGCTATATCCACGCCGGTGACAACACCAACACGCAACAAGTACGCCGTGGGGTACAGCACATCGGCATGGTGTTCCAGGGCTTCAACCTGTTTCCCCATCGCACCATTCTCGACAACGTCACCCTCGCGCCGCGCTATCACGGCCGCGACAAGCTCATCAGCGAGCAGCGCGCCTACGCCCTGCTGGACAAGGTCGGACTGCTGGCTCACGCGCACAAGTATCCGCATCAGTTGTCTGGGGGGCAGCAACAACGCGTGGCAATCGCCCGCGCATTGGCCATGGATCCACATATCATGCTGTTTGATGAGCCGACGTCTGCCCTTGACCCGGAACTGGTGGGCGACGTGCTCAAGGTCATCGGCGACCTGGCCAAAGAAGGCATGACCATGCTGATCGTGACCCACGAGATGGACTTCGCCCTGTCCATTTCCGACCGGGTGATTTTCATGGAAGACGGCCTGGTTGCGCTGGATGCGGCGCCTGGGATGATTCGTGCCGATCAGTGCGGCGAGCGAATCAAGGCGTTCATGCGGGTTTGAACCCGGCGTGAGTGGCGCCTGAAATTCGAAACGCAAGCGTCGCTGATCAGCGCCACTCACCGTACTCTCAGCGCCTGGCCTTGAGCCGGACACTGGCAAAGGTCGACTCCCCCCGCGCCTGCTCCAGGGCACTCATTGGCATCGGCACCGGTACGGCGCGAATCATCGGCTTCAACATGACGGCTCGCTCGCCTGCCGTCACCAGGCGCTCGTCACTGGGCGGCACGCCAAAGTACTCGCGGTAGCATTTGGAGAAGTGCGGCGTGGACACAAACCCGCAGAGCAAGGCCAGCTCCACGATGGAAATGGGGGTTTGCTTGAGCAACTGACGCGCGCGGATCAGCCGCAACCGCAGGTAGTAACGCGAGGGCGAACAGTGCAGGTACTTCTGGAACATGCGTTCAAGCTGCCGGCGTGACAGGGCCACGTACTCGGCCAATTCATCCAGGTCGATCGGTTCTTCCAGGTTGGCCTCCATCAGCGCGACGATTTCCTGCAGCTTCGGCTGCTGGGTGCCGAGCATATGCTTGAGCGGCACGCGCTGATGATCCTGCTCGTTGCGCATGCGCTCGTACACGAACATGTCCGAAATCGCCGCCGACAACTCATGCCCATGCTCACGCCCGATCAGGTGCAGCATCATGTCCATGGGCGCGGTGCCGCCCGAGCTGGTCAGGCGATCGCGGTCGAGGGTGAACACGCTGGCGCTGAGGCTCACCCGTGGAAAAGCTTCCTGCATGGCCGCCAGCCACTCCCAATGCACGCTGCATTCAAACCCGTCGAGCAGCCCCGCCCGGGCCAATACCCAACTGCCGGTACAAATACCACCCAGGCGCCTGGAATAACGCGCCTGGGTCCGCAGCCACTTCATCAATTCATCGCTCAGGGTGTGTTGAATACCCGTGCCGCCGCACACCACGACGATATCCGCAGAGGGCGCAGCGGCTATGGAACAGTCCGGCGTGATGGGCATGCCGTCGCTGGCCCACACAGGATGACCGTCGACACTGGCGGTCTGCCAACGATACAGCTCCTGGCCTGCCAGTTGGTTGGCCATGCGCAGCGGCTCTACCGCCGACGCCAACGAGATCAGGGTGAACTGATCCAGCAGCACGAATACCAAACAGGTGACCGGCCGGGGGTTCATGGGCGCGAAGCCAGGGGGATCGGTTTTTGGGTGCGGTCGGGCTGCCGCGCCGTGATCACGCCGACCAGGGAAATCAGCAAGGCCAGGCCGATGGTCGACGACACCTCAAAGCGGTGCTCGGGCGTCAGCAGCATCACCGCCAATGCGCAACAGATGAAGACGATGACCACCCAGGTCAGCCAGGGAAACAGCCACATCTTGAACGTCAGGGTGACATTACGGCGTTGCAGGACCTTGCGCATGCGCAGTTGCGACACGGCGATCACCAGGTACACCAGCAAGGCGATGGCCCCCGAGCTGGCCAGCAGAAACTGGAACAATCCAGCGGGCATGAAGTAACTGAGCAAGGTCACGCCTGCCCCGAGGATCGTGCTGGCGATCACGGCGGCCCTCGGCACACTCGCTGCCGATGTCTTTTTCATCAGCGTGGGCGCATCCCCGCGCTTGCCCAGGGAATACAGCATGCGTGAAGCAATGTAGATGGACGAGTTCATGCAGCTCGCCACGGCAATCAACACCACCACGTCCACCAGTAACTTGGCGTGGGGAATGTTCATCAGCTCCAGGGCGCGCTGATAAGAACCTACCGACGCCAACAGCGGGTCATTCCACGGCACCACGGAAATCACCACGAAGATCGACAACACGTAGAACACGCCGATGCGCCACATCACCGAGCGCGTGGCCCGGGCGATATTCTGCGCCGGGTTATTGGACTCGGCAGCCGCGATAGTGACGGCTTCCGTGCCGATAAAGCTGAACATGATGGTGATGAATGCCCCGACCACCGCCGACAGGCCGTTAGGCGCGAAACCACCGTGTTCTTCCATCAGGCGACTCAGGCCGCTGGCCTCCCGCTCGGGAATCCAGCCCATCAGCACCGCGCCTCCCAGGCCGATGAAGCCGATGATCGCCACCACCTTGGCCATGGCAAACCAGAACTCGAATTCACCGTACTTGGAGACGCTGAACAAATTGGTGACCACCAACAAAAAGATCGACAACAAGGCGAACAGCCAAGCGTCGATCTGCGGCAACCACTGGTTGAGGATATGCCCGGCGGCCAGGGCTTCGATGGGAATCACCAGCACCCAGAACCACCAGTACAGCCAGCCGATCGTAAACCCGGCCCAGCGGCCGATGGCCTGGTCGGCGTAGGTCGAGAATGAGCCGGTGTCGGGGTTGGCCACCGCCATCTCCCCCAGCATGCGCATGACCAGCACCACCAACAGGCCGGAAAACAGATACGCCAGCATCACGGCCGGCCCCGCCGCCGCGATGGCGTGCCCGGAGCCGACAAACAGCCCCGCGCCGATAATGCCTGCAATGGAGAGCATGGTGACATGACGCGGCTTGAAGCCCTGCGCCAACTGGCCGTTGGAATCCTTGGAAATCAGGCTATTCATCGTTGTTTTTTATTCTCTGTGATCGACGTTAAGACGTACTGACTGGAAGGTCAGGCGATCATCATTTCTTAATGACGGGTCACAGTACGCGGCCTGCGCGCCGCAAAAATAGCCTCATAGCGGCACGCCGGTGCCTGATATCGACATTGGCGGGCAGCCGCCGCTCATTGCCTCGGCGGGTCAAGGTTCGCCAGAAAGCCTGCAATCAGCGCGTTGAACACCGCGCCCTGATCGTCGTGCACATAGTGGCTCGCGTCGGCGACCTCCACCGTCCGCACATGGGGGTTGCTGGCCCTCATCGCCTGCAGCGTCGCCGGCGGCAGGAAGTCCGAGCGACCACCACGAATGAACAGGCTGGGGCAATCCAGCGCGCGCACCGCTGGCCACAGGTCCGTCGGCTCGATACTCAGGCGGGCCTGGGCAATCCCCTGCTGATCATGGCGCCAGCCAATCACACCGTCGCGTTCCTGCATCGAATGCGCCAGCCTCGACGCCAGGCCCTGCTCCGACAACCCCGGGCGCGAAGCCCTCCAGAACGTGCGGGCCGCGTCCCAATTGTCGAACTGCAACGGCGTCTGGCCCATCTCGCGGCGGATACGTGCGGCGCCATCGCCCTGGGTTGAAGAGCCGGGGCCGATGTCCTCGATCAGCAACCCCAGCAAGCGTCCCGGATGTTGCCGCGCATACTCGAGGGCGTTGGCGCCGCCCAATGAATGCCCGAGCAGGACAAAGCGCTGCAGGCCGACATGGGCGATCAGATCCTCAAGGTCCTCGACATAGGATTGGGTGTGATACGTGGAGGGCTCGGCCCAGTCGCTCAACCCACGACCACGCTGGTCGAGGGCATAGATGCAGTAGCCCTCCCCCAGGGATTGCACCAGCGACTCCCAGGTCTGGGCATAGGCGCGCAGGCCGTGCAACAGCACCAGGGGCACGCCACTCGATGCGCCCCAGCGCAAATAATGCAGGCGCAGGCCCGAACGGTTGGTGAAGAAACAGCTGTCTGCAGGCATGGGCTTGCTCCTTTAGAAACGGTCGAAGCGATAAGGGCTTGGGTCAATGATCGGCGCATGCCCACTGACCAGGTCCGCGGCGAGATGACCCGCCGCCGGCGATGTACCGAAGCCGTGCCCCGAGAAACCGGTGGCCACGGTCAGCCCCGGAATCTGCACGACCGGGCCGATGACCGGGTTGGAATCGGGTGTCACGTCGATAGTGCCGGCCCAGGCCTGGGCGATCCGTGCGTGTTCAAACACCGGCCAGGCGGCCATCAGGTTGTTCATCGCGTCGTTATTGAGCTGCGGGTTGGCCGCCGGATCCTGCACCCTGACGCGCTCGAACGGGCTGACGCTGTCGGCGCGCCAACGCCGCGCCAGGGCCAGGTCATTGATGAACGGCTTGCCCAGCGACACGTTCAGCACACTGCGTTGCGCACGGAACTGCGGCATGTATTGCTTGGCGAGCAGCAGATGGTCGAGGGTCAGGAACGCATCCAACTTGCCCCGTTGGGTAATGATGAAACCGCCGTCCTGGTGCTTGCGAAACGAAAAGTCCGGCGCGCCGACCGCGATCTGCGTCGGCCCCTCCATGGGGTGGGTACGCAGTACCGAGCAGGTCAGGGGCAGGGTCGGCAACGCCACACCGAGGTTGCCCAGAAAGCGCCTCGACCACATGCCCCCCGCCAGCAGCACATGATCACAACGGATTTCGCCCTTTTCCGTGACCACACCGCTGACCGCGCCGCCGGACATCTGCAGCGTACGCACCGCGCACTGCTCGATGATCACCACGCCCCTGTCCATGGCGGCCCTGGCAATCGCGCTGCTGGCCAGCGTCGGTTCGGCACGCGCATCGGAAGGGGTAAAGATGCCACCGGCCCAGTCACCCGTGCCGCCTGGCACCAGCGCGTCGATCTCACGCTTGCTGAGCAGGCGTGAATCCAGCGACAAATGCTCCACCGACTTGAGCCAGCCCTCGTGCATTGCCATTTGCGCCGGGGTGCGCCCGACAAACATGATGCCTTCCTGGCGATACCCCACATCCGCCCCTACCCGCTCGGGCATCTGCGCCCACAAGCGGTCGGCGGCCAGGGCCAGCGGGATGTCGGCCGCGTGGCGGCTGGTCTTGCGCACCCAGCCCAGGTTGCGGGATGACTGTTCGGCGGCGATCCGGCCTTTTTCCAGGACCACCACGGCGATATTGCGCTCAGCCAAGGTCAGCGCAGCCGTGAGGCCGATGATCCCGCCGCCAATGATGACGACGGCGGTCGCGCTGGGAAACACGGTGGAGGTTGTCACGGGCGCTATTGTCGGTGCCATGGTCAGGACTCGGTAAACGAATAAGGGCGGCCAGGCCTGTGCATGGCCGCGTGACGATTATTGCGACAGGCGAATGAGGTCGACCTGCGCCTTCGACGCGTTGCGATACGCCGTCACTTCCAGCTCTACCTTGTAGACCGTCGAGCCCAGTGGCGGGCAGGTCACGGTGCTGGCCGGGTCGACGCCGCGAAACTTCTCGCCGATCAGGTCCATCACCGCCGGCACGTCCTTGGGGTCCTGGATGAACACCCGCGAACACACCACGTCGGCCAGGCTCGAATCGACAGCCTTGAGGGCCGATTCGATGTTGGCGAACAGCTGGTGCGCCTGTTCCAGGACATCCTCCGGGATCAGCTTGGTCTGGGGGTTACGGCCGGCGGTGTTGGACACGTAGATCCAGTTGTCCACGCACACCAGGCGCGAATAGCTGGCCTGGTCTTCGAACGGTGAGCCGGTCTTGAGCTTGGTGATTTTTGTCATGTCGAATGCCTCGTCAAAGTGAATGAAGCTACGGCTCAGCGCAGCTCCGGGGTTTCCCACAGGTTCAAGGTCACGCCGATGCCGTGCTTGACGGCGTTGCGGTACACCACCGTGCCCCAGGCCACGTCTTCGACGGGCATGCCGCCCACCGACATGATGATGATTTCCTCATCGTTCCTGCGGCCAGGCGCGGCCCCGGCGATGATCTTGCCGATGTCTTCGACGTCATCGAGCTGCATCTTGCCTTCGGCAATCATGTCCATGAAGCGCACGCCAATGACCGGCACGTTGTGATGCGCAGGCTTGGGCAATTCCTCGAACCAGGCCTGGTACAGACCGGTGTTGTCGAGCACCTTGCGTACGTCGGGCTGCTCCATTCCCGCGTCGAGGGAGCAAGACGCCGGCATCGCGAGGAAAGCGCCTGGCTTGACCCACTCACGCCGCACAATTGGGTAGATCGAGGGATCGCCCGTGGCGCCGGAGCTACAATAAGTAACAAGGTCCGAGTCGCGGACCACCGCTTCGAGGGTGTCGACCACGTCTATCGTGGTGATCTGCGGATACGTCTGTTCGACCCACGCGATAAAGTTGTCGAGGCTCTGCTGGCCACGGCCCTTGATCTTCAGGGTGTCGATATGCGGGCACACCGCGATGAAGGCCGCCAGGGTGGTCTTGCCCATCACGCCAGGGCCAAGCAGGCCGACGACTTTCGAGTCCTTGCGCGCCAGGTGGCGTGCGCCCACGCCGGGGATCGCACCGGTGCGGTACGCCGACAGCAGGTTGGCCGACATATGGGCCAACGGCGCGCCGGTGTCGGGGTCGTTCAGGGTGAACATCAGGATCGAACGCGGCAGGCCTTTTTCGCGGTTGGCGATATTGGAGCCGTACCATTTCACCCCGGCGGTGCAGAAGCTGCCGCCCAGGTAGGCCGGCATGGCCATCATGCGCCGATCCGCCGTGGGCTTGGGCATGTTCGGGAACGGCGAATCCTGCGGGAAAATCACCATCGCGCCATGGGAATCATTGTTCGGGCCGGCCATGCGGTAGTCACCGGCATACAGCAGGCCGAACATTTCCTCCATGGTGTTCACGCAGGCCAGCATGTCGGTCACACCCGCGCGGATCATGTCCTGCTCGGAGAGGTAGATAAAATCGATTTTTGTAGTTGCAGACATAGTTATTCTCGGGCTGAAGGTGATATCGCTGCGGTAGGCGCAGCTCCACGCTGTCGAGATCGAGTATCGGGCGGGGGATGGCGGCGGTATTGTAAATTTCGGACATACCGTTCAGTCGGGCATGACGATAGTTGGCGCGATTAATGCGTTGATTTTCCCCAGGCGCCGCCTGCCCAAGGAACAACCATGATCAAACCGAGTGTGCCGACTCCCCGGCTCCACACCGCGAACGAACAACCCTGGTTCGTGCTCAACTCTTCACGCTATTCAGTGATGCCGTCCGCGCACCCGGCGATCTCGCATTTCTATGCCTTCGATGTGGCGCAATCGTCCAACCTGCTGGCCGTGCCGGATGGCTGCGTGGATATCCTGTTCGACTGTGATGCGACGCGACCGACTGCGCGCATCTGCGGCACCCCGCTGGTGGCCCAGGCGGTCGAACTGCACCAGCACCACCACTATTTCGGCGTGCGCTTTTCGCCGGGTGTGATCCCCGGTTTCGTCAATGTACTGGCCGAAGAATTGACCGAGCGGGAGCTCGATCTGCTGGAAGTCTCCGAGTTCGCCCAACGCCTCTTCGAAAGCATCGTCCAGGCCCCGTTGCTGGGCGACCAGATGCGGCTGTTCAACGACTACCTGACCCCGCGCCTGATGGGCAAGACGTCGCGACTCACCGCCATGATCATCCAGCAGGCGCTGCACCATCGCGGTGATATCCGCATCCAGCAACTCGAAGACCTCAGCGGCTACACCAGCCGGACCCTGCACCGCCAGTTCAACCAGGACACCGGCATGTCACCCAAGGCGTTTTGCCGGATCATCCGCTGCCAGGCGGCCCTGGACACCCTCAATACCCAGCACGATGTATCGTTTTCGCAGTTGGCCCTCGACCTGGGGTTTGCCGACCAATCCCACTTCCTGCGCGACTTCAAGAAACTGGTCAGCACCACCCCCTGCGACTACCAGCGCACCATGACGCAAAACGCCTACACCGACAGGATCAGCTACGCCTGATCACGCCGTTTGCGAATAAACCCGCGTCTCCATCGTTTCTCCATAAAACCTCCCATGAAAGCGCATGCTCGTGGTGCACAGTAGTCTTCGTCGCCCCATGGTAATTCGCCATACTGCGATGACCGAACAGCACGACCGAGCCGACCATGACTGAATCACACCCTGTATCGACACCGACGGACCTCGCGTCCCCACGCCAGGCGTTGGTACTGATCGCCGAAGACGAGCCGGAAATCGCCGACATCCTCGCGGCCTATCTCAAGCGCAGCGGCTTCCAGACCGCCCATGCCCTGGATGGGCGCCGCGCCCTTGAACTGCATCAATCCCTCAAGCCCGACCTGGTACTGCTGGACGTGCTGATGCCGCAGCTGGATGGCTGGATGGTCCTGGCCGAGATCCGCCACCGGGGCACCACACCGGTGATCATGCTGACCGCCCAGGACCAGGACATGGACAAACTCATGGGCCTGCGCATCGGTGCCGACGACTACATCGTCAAGCCGTTCAACCCCGCCGAGGTCGTCGCCAGGACCCAGGCGGTGCTGCGTCGCTCCCTCGATCATGGCTACGGCGCCCGCCAGCGCGTGCTGCGGGTGAATGCCTTTGAAATCGACATCGACAGCCATGAAGTCAGCGTGCAGGTCGGTGCACACACGCACAGGCTCAACCTGACGGTGACCGAGTTCAGATTGTTGGCGCAACTGGCCAAGGCCCCCAAGCGCGTATTCAGTCGCGCCGAGTTGCTGGCCCTGTGTTCCCCCGAGAGCGACAGCCTGGAGCGCACCGTCGACAGCCATATCAGCAAGTTGCGGCGCAAAATCGAAGACCTCGGCCTCCAGGGCGTACCGGCCAGCATCCGTGGGGTCGGCTACCGGTTCGGGAGCCAGCCATGAAGACCGCCAACAGTTTGAGCCGGCAGATCATCGTGTCGATGTCCGCCGTGGTGCTCTGCGTGATCGCCCTGGCCGTGGTCGGCTCCTACGTGTTTTACGCGTTGCTCTGGACGTTCTGGCCGCCGTCGGATCTGGACGTGGACGAATGGCTGCCCACCGGCATGGAGTGGGCCTGGATGGCGCTGATCACCTGCATCAGCCTGGCGGTGGGCGCCGTGGTGGCGATCAAACTGTCCCGGCGCATTCTGATGCCCTTGAACTCGGTCGCGGCCAGCCTTCGCCGCCTCGCCGATGGTGACCTCGATGCCCGGGCGACGGCGTCCGACCGCTCACTGGCAGAGGCCACCTTGCTGGTGGATGACTTCAACAGCATGGCCCAACGCTTGAAACGCATGGCGCAAGAGCAGTCGTTCTGGAACGCCGCGATTGCACATGAACTGCGCACCCCGCTGACCATCCTGCGCGGCCGCCTGCAAGGGTTGGCGGAAGGCGTGTTCACCCCGGACCAGGCGCAGTTCTACAGTCTGCTGAGCCAGGTGGAAGGCCTGACGCGCCTGATCGAGGACCTGCGGGTCGTAGGCCTGGCGGACAACGGCTACCTCGAAGTGCAGATCCAGAGTGCCAACCTGGCCGAGGAGATCAAGGCCGACGCCTGCCTGTTCGAACCGGGCCTGCAGGCCTGCGGGTTCGTGCTGCACCTGGACCTGCTCGAACGGCCTGTGCAGTGTGATCCGGCGCGGATTCGCCAAGCCTTGCTGGCCATGCTCGACAACCTGAAACGCCATGCAACCCCCGGCAACGTCACGGTGCGCCTGGGCAACCAGGATGGCCTGAATACCTTGAGTGTCGCGGACGAAGGCCCGGGGATCGCAGAAGCGTTTGCAACGCACATCTTTGAGCCGTTCCAGCGCGGCGAAAGCTCGCGCTCCCGCGCCCAGGGCGGCAGCGGCCTGGGGCTCGCCGTCGTACGCGCGATTGCCCTGTCCCATGGAGGTCGCGCGACCTGCCGGAACCTCGACAACGGCGGCACCTTGTTCGAGCTGAGCTGGCCCGACCAGTTGGTCGCCATCTAACCCCAACCGCCCCCAGGTGAAGGCATGCGCCTCTGTATTTTCAAGGTCAATCGGTACCGCCACTTTGCCTTGCTCGATGCACAAGGACGCTGCATTGCTTTCAAGAGCTGCGAAGGGATTCCACAGAACGGCGAATGGGTGCAAGTCAACGAAATCAACCTGGCCTGGTTGAACCGCGCGCTGCCTGCGCGCGCCTTGACCAGGCCACACACCCGCCTCGTGTAGTCAGCCAGGAATTGCCTGTATGCCTTTCAACTATCGTGATCGAAACGTGATTGACGTGGCACTGCTTGAAGACTCGGTACGGCTCTATAGCGCCAAGCTCAAGCGGTTGCAGCGCTTCTGGATTCCCCTGCAGAAACAGGCGCCACGCCTGGTGTTGTCACTGTGGGTCCTGGGGGTTGTCGCATCGCTGTTCAGCCAGTCCTATTACCACTGGTTATTTACCGCGCCGGCGATTTGCCTGCTGATCACCCTGGAAATCGTGATCGAAGAAGTGCAGATCGACTTGTTACTGATGACCGAGGAAACGCGCTATCTGCTCGACTTCACCCGCGGTCTTTATACCGGGACCCTGAGTTCCCGCCCCCCTACTTTGCGTAAACCAGGTGGCCCATGCCCTCCGTCACACCTCCACTACTGATCGAGCAGAGCCGCAAAATCGGTCAACAATCCGCCAGCCAGACACTCAAGGCGATCGCCAAGGCCTACCCCGGCAAGTTGTCCGGCACCCTGTCGCTGGTGGCGCTGGAAAACGCGCTGCTGCTGGCCTACCCGTTGTTTGCGGGGTTTGCCGTCGACGCGATTATCCGTGGCGACACCGGCAATGCCCTGCTCTACGCCGCCGTGGTCCTCGGGTTCTGGGTGGTGGGCGCCGCCCGACGGGCCCTGGACACCCGCACCTTTACGCGTATCTACGCCGACCTTGCCGTGCCGGTGATTCTTAACCAGCGCCTGCAACGCCACAGCACCTCAACGTCCGCCGCGCGGGTGGTGCTGGCACGGGAGTTCGTCGATTTCTTCGAAAAACACGTGCCCACCATTGCGACGGCGCTGGTCTCGATCATCGGCGCGGCGGCCATGTTGCTGGTAATCGAACCCTGGGTCGGCCTGGCGTGCCTGGTGGCGCTGGGGCTGTGCCTGGTGGTGGTGCCTGGCTTTGCACGGCGCAACCAGCGCTTGCATGAGCGGCTGAACAACCGCCTGGAAAAGGAAATCAGCCTGGTGGAAAAGGTCGGCGCCCCCACGCTGCGCCGCCACTATCAGGTGCTGTCGCGGCTGCGTATCGGGCTGTCGGACCGTGAGGCGGTTGCCTTCCTCACCATCGGCATCCTTGCGGCCCTGCTGTTCGTGGTCGCCATCAGCCAGTTGGCGCTGGCGCCCGCGGTGAAGGCCGGCCATATCTATGCGGTGATGACGTACCTGTGGACGTTCGTCAGTTGCCTGGATGAAGCCCCCAGCGTGGTCGACCAATTGGCCCGGCTCAAGGACATCGGCAAACGCGTGGACCCGGGACTGGATGACACGGCGGCCTGACCCTTCGTCTATTCAGCCGATCGCCCGCCGGGTGTGCGAAGGCGACTCGCCAAACAACTCGCGGTAATGGGCGGCAAAGTGGCTCAGGTGGAAAAAGCCCATCGCCACCGCCACATCACCGACGTTCTGGCTGCAGGCCGGCGTTGCGATCAGGCGTCGACGCACCGCATTCAGGCGCAGGTTGCGCAGGTACTCCAGCGGACGCATGCCGGTCACCGCCTGGAAACTGTTCTGCAGGGTGCGCCGGCTGACCCGCAGGTGTTCGCACAGGTCGAGGATGCTCAGCGGGGTATCGCCGCTGGCATCGATCAACTCCTGGCAACGCTTGACCAGGTACGCACTCACGGCGAAGTTGCCGCGACGGCAGCGCACCTCATCGGTGGCATTGCTGAACAGGTCGAGAAACGCATTGAGCAACTCGTCTTCGAGCATGTTCTCGGCGGTTGCACTGATGGCCTCGGGTTGTTGCAAAAGGTGACGAAACAGCGGGTAGATGCGCTGGCGTATCCGCAGCAGTAACGCGTCATCCACGCACAGCTGGGAGCGGGTGCTCAAGCGCTTGAGCTGGTCGCTGGACAACTCGAAGGCGGCGAGTTTGGCGAAACGCACCGTGTCGACGTTGAAAGCGAAGAAGTGCGTGCCTTCCGGCGCATGCAGCACAAACTCCTCGCAAGCGCGCAACAGCACCACACTGTGGGTGCCCACCTGCTGGCCCTGCACGACGGGCTCGCCGCCCAATGACATGGCCGCGCACAGCCGTCCCTTGGGCGCATGGCCGCGCTGCACCACGCGTTTGTCCAATACTTCCTGGAAGATCTGAAAGCGCTCGGCCGACAGCTGGCGCAGCTCACTGGTCAGGCAGCCGCGCCCCAGTTGGTCATACACCTGCTGCCAGCCCTGGATGGAACCGGCGTGCAGTTGAGGGTCATTGAAGGTTCGAACTTCGGCAAGCATGGTGGTCGTTCCTCGGGGGCCCCGTTGTTGTCATCGGCCTGAAGGGGACTCAAGTCATCCATGACGGCAGCTGTCGCTTACACGGGGGTGGTGTCCGCGGTGAAAAGCAAAGCCAGTTCCGTGCCAAACATCTGCAGGCGGTAGGTGGCGGGCTGGATATCCATGGGCGCCAACAACGCACCGGACAGCACCACCTGCCCGGCCTCCACCGGCTGACCGTCGGCCAGCAGACGGCGAACCAGCCAGCACAGGTTGGTCAGCGGCGAGTCCTCCCGGCCCTCGGTATCGCCTTCGCCGCACAGCGCGCCGGCACATTCCAGGCGATAGGCGACGTGGGTGTGCGCGACGGCATCGAACGCGCTTCGTGGCCCCAGGCAATACAGCCCCGCCGCCGCATTGTCGGCAAGAAAGGCTCCGACCCCGAACGCCCAGCCCTGCCAACGGCAGTCAGCAATCTCGAACGCCGGCGCCACTTCGGCAATCGCGTCCAGGATATGTTCATCGCTGTAGTCACCGGGCGCGAGGCTGCGCCCCAGCACAATCGCCACTTCGATCTCCAGCTTGGGCTGGATCAACCGCGACAGCGCCACCGCCGTGTTCGGCTGCACGCACATCGCGTCGGTCAGGCCGCCATACACCGGTTCGTCAATGCCGAAGCGCCGTTGCGCGGCGCTGCCGGCGAAGGCGATTTTCCAACCGCTGAACTGTTCGCCCGCCGCCAGGCGCGCATCCAGCGCCTGGCGTTGCAGTGCGTGGCCGCCGCGCAGGTCCAACGCCTCGGGGGCCAGTGGCGCAATCGCTTGCACCGCACGCGTGGCCTGGTCTAACTGGCTCAATACGCCCGTATCGATGCTCATGACAGTTGCCCCGCTAACTTGCGTAATACCGCGTCAAGCCGTTCCGGCGTGGTGATGGCGGCAACAAACCGGTCAGGACGCACCACGACGACGCAGTCGCGCACCCTGGAGAACCATTCGCCGAGACGGTTATCCACGTCCTCCACGCTGATGGCGTCCGTCGCCGTCAAGGGCTGGTGCCGGCCCAGGCCGCTGCGCGAGCGATTGACCTGGATAAAACGCGTGTCCCAGCGCGCCCAGAACCTTGCCATGTCTTCGCTCAGTGGCTCACGGGGATTGACCCGGTAACCCAGCACCGCATAGGAATTGCCCAGCACGTCATCCAGGCGCCGCCGCTGACCCTGGGCGTCTTCGATAAACGGCTGCACAAACAGCTGGCCCACCAGGTCGTCTTCACGCAGTTCGGCACGTTCGTGATAGACCAGCCCTTTGGTGAGGGTGGCCTTGGGTTTGAACTTGAACTCCAGCAGGTGCGAACGCAGGTTGTCGACGCTGTTCACCGCCTGGAACAACCAGTCGCGCACGCCGGCCATCAACGGGTTGGTCAGCCCCAGTACCGTGCCCATATTGTCGGCCAGGGCCACCAGTTCGGTGGCGTGCCCGCGACGTTCCTGGTCGTAGCTGGCGAGGATCCCATGGGCCGCACGCCCCTGGATGATCGCGGCCAGTTTCCAGGCCACGTTGGCCACGTCGCGCAACCCGGAATTAAGGCCCTGACCGGCCCAGGGTGGCGATATATGCGCGGCATCGCCGACCAGTGCCACACGCCCCTGGACAAACCGCGCCGCCACACGCGAATGGTGGGTGTAGGCGCGGATACGGATGATATTCAGCGCGTCCACGGCGTCGCCGATATGCCCACGGATCAGGTCGCGAATGGTGTTCTCGTCACACATCTTCGCCTCGTCCTCGCCCTCCATCAGCATGAATTCCCAGCGCCGCTGCTGGTACGGCAGGTAGATGCACACGAAGGGCCGCTGCGGGTCGGCGTGCAGGGCGGTGTAAGGCGCATCCAGGGTGTCATTGGCGGTATCGACCACCACCCATTTGCGCGCATGGGTCAGCCCCAGCAGTTCGACGCCCAGCTTTTTGCGTACGGTGGAGCGCCCGCCATCGGCGCCGATCACGTAATCGGCGCGCAGCTGATAGACCTCGCCCTGGGCATCGCGGACCTGCAAGGTCACGCTCTCCCCATCCTGTTCCAGCTCCAGCATTTCATGGCCCTGGCGCAACACCACAGTGCTGCGCTGCCCCAGAGTTTCGCGCAGCGTGCCTTCGAGCAACTGCTGCATGAAAATGTTGCGCATCGGCCAGCCGTACTGCGCGGCACTTGGCTTGACCTCGGCAAAACACACGCCCCGCGCGTTGTAATAACGCAGCGGCACATCGCAGATCATGTCACGTACTGCCAATTCGGCGATGCCGATCGCCTGCAACACGCGCAGCGCTTCATCATCCATGCCCACCGCGCGTGGGTAAGGCAGTATGCAGTCGGCAAGCTCAAGGACAACGCAGTCGATACCGTACATCCCCATATAGTGCGCGGCCGTGATCCCATTGGGCCCGCCCCCGACAATCACAACCTGGGTCTTCTCCTGCTTCATCGCTGTTCACCGCTTTCTTGTTGTGGTTTTAAACCGGCGTTGCCAAGGCCGCACGCGTGTCATCAGTGCAGCCCGTCAACGCCCTGGATGTCTTCGGCACGCAGGCCACCCAGCCGTGCGTGCAGGCGCCCGCGCGTGGCGAAGGCCCAGATCACGATGACTTCGTCCGGCGCGGGGCCGTCGCCGAACATCAGCGACATGCTGTCGTAGTGGGAACGTACGTAGAGCGCATCCTTGTGCGCCAGGGGGACGTCAATGGTCGAACCCGGGCCGCCGCGCTTGCCGGTGGAAGGCACCCACGACTTGCCACCGCCCAGCGCGACGCGAATCGGATCGGCGGCCGGGTTGGTCAGGAACGCGTTGCCGTGCTCGTATTCGCCCGCGCTGCCGACCAGGATCGCCTTACCATAGCTGACAATCTCATGGGCACCGGCCAGTGCCTGTATGCGCCGGCCAAACTCTTCGCCCAGCAACGGCGATGGGTCGACCAGTTCGGCGAGCGACTCGCTGTAGCGACCGGCATAGGGGTTGGCGATCACGGCGGCGATCGCGTACTTGAACAGGGGCTCGCCATCGGCCAGCTGGCCGGTTTCGTTGGCCAGGGTTTCTTCGACAAAGCTGTACCATTTGCGGATGTGATACGTAGCAAAATTCGCGGTTTTCATCAGGGTTGCCTCAAAGTGGGTCGAGTGGATCCAGGTTGAAATGTCGGCTCGGCGCGCCGGCGGCCTTGAACCGGGCCTTGCCGCGCGCATCGTCGTGTTCGGTCTCGAGGAAGAACTCCATGCGATTGCCGTCGGGGTCGTTGAAATACACGCCATGGCCGATCTCGTGATCGGTGATCTTCACCACCTCGACGCCCTTGCCCAGCAACATGCCGTAGAGCTGGCGCAGGGTGGTCATGTCCCCGGCGATTTCCAGGCCGTAGTGCTGCAGGCCCAACCCGCCTTGATGGGCGCCGGGGTCGGCGCGAATCAGGGCGATGTCGTGGTGCTTGCCTCCAAATGCCATCATGACCCAGCTCTCGCCCCGGGCACTTTCGTGCATGCCCAGGATGTCGGCGTACCAGCGTGCCGACACGTCAGGGTCACTGACCCACAGCGATAAGTGAGTCCGCAGGATCTCGATCTTCATGGCGGTATCCCTCAGTGCTTTTTGACGATGGATTGATGCCCGGACTTGATCTGCGCAACCGCAGGCGTCCAGAGCACATCAGCGATCTCGCTGAATTCCCGCCAATGCTTCTGCCAGCCGTCACCGCCATTGTCGGAGGTGAACAAATGCCCGTACTTGGTGCCCGCCACGATCTGTCGCGGGTTGGCCGGGTTGAAGGCAATCGCCCAGACACAGGAGTTGGGCTGCTGTGGCAGCGGCAGCACGTTCCAAGTGAGTGCGGCATCACGGGACACCAGGATCTTGCTGGTGGTGCCGGGGGTGCCATCGGAAATACTCAGGTACAGCTCGTTCTGCGTGCCCAACGGCGCGTTCATGGCGCGGATGTAGTACAGGCCGAAGGCTTCGCGACCGATGATGCCGGTCCAGGTCAGCCCCTCGTCCAGGCTGCGGTACACCGCATTGACGCAGACCACCACAATCACTTTCTCGCCGTGGTTGGGCAGCACCAGGATGTTGTGGACGTCGGAGTTGTAGTCCCACAGCAGCCGGTCGTCGACGCGGGTCCAACTGTCGCCGCCGTCACGGGAATGGAACAGCCCGCCCTCCTCCAGGCCGAACCACAGCTGGTTGCGGTCAGTGGGGTCATAGGCGAAGGCCAGCAGGCGTGGGCGGCTGACGCCGTCGCAGAACTCGGGGATTTCCACCGGGGCGCGATCCCAGCTCAGGCCGCCGTCCAGGGTGCGCCACAACACGGCACGCGAAGGCGCGCCGGTGCCGACGAAAATGCGTTGTGCATCCTGCGGGTCAACCGCAACTTTCCACACGGTTTGCCCGTTGAAAGGCGAATCGATGCGCCGCCAATGCCCACCGGTATCGTGGCTCACACACAAGCCCACATCGGTACCGGCATAGATCCGCTCGGGCGTGTCGGGGTGCAGGCTCAAGGATCGGGTGATCGCATCGAACTCCAGGTCCTGCCCCAGGCCCAGGCGATGCCAGGTACGGCCATCGTCGGCACTGCGGATCACCGCTTGCCCGACGGTGGCGACCAAAAGGGTTCCGTTACTCATCACAGATACTCCTCAGATATAGATGCCACGGGTCAAGCCACCGTCGATGCCGATGGATTCGCCCGTCACTGCGCCGGCTTTTGGCGATGCCAGGAAGCCGATCAGCCAGCCCATTTCAATCGGTGCGAGGGTGCGGCGAATCGGTGTCGCGTCGATGTAGGCCTGCTCGACCTGCTGCGCGGTCTTGCCTTGCTTGACGGCTTCGCGGTCGTACAGCTCCTGGATATGCGGGGTATCCACCACGCCCGGGTGGATCAGGTTGACCGTGATCCCCGACGGGCCGAGCTGGTCGGACAGGGTCTTGGTCATGTGCGCGATCGCCAGGTTGCGCATGCCCGAAAGCACCTTGCTGCTGCGCCCGGTGAGGCCGCCGATGTTGATGATGCGTCCGAAGCCGGCCGCCTTCATGTGCGGGGTCACGGCCTTGGCGCAGCGGAAATAGCCGATCACCTTGGTGTTGAGGTCCGACAGCAGTTCATCGTCGCCGGCGTGTTCGATGTCATTGCGCACCACACCCGATGGCGCCGCGGCCCCGTTGACCAGGATGTCGATGCGGCCGAAATGCTTGTGAGCCGCCTCGACCATCTCCGACACGGCCTTCATGTCATTGGTGTCGCAGAACAGCGGCAGCACTTCATTGCCGGTCTGTGCACTGATCTCTTCGGCCGCCAGCTGCAGGAACGCCATGCGCCGCGCGCAGATCACCACCTTGCAGCCTTCCTCGGAGAGAAAACGTGCGACTTCCTTGCCGATGCCCATACCGCCACCGGTGACAATGGCCACGCGGCCTTTCAATTCCAGATCCATAGCAATTACCTCGTGTGATTATTCAGTTCAGGCCAGATCGACAAACACGCTTTTGGTCTCGGTGTAGGCATCGATCACGTTCTTGCCCATTTCCCGGCCCCAGCCGGATTGTTTGTAGCCACCGAACGGTGAAGAGGGATCGACCACGTTCCAACAGTTGATCCATACCGAGCCGGCCTTGAGCTGTGCCGCCACGCGGTGCGCCGAGCGCAGGTCGCGGGTCCACAGGCCGGCGGCGAGGCCATACGGCGAATCGTTGGCGCGCAGCACCAGGTCGTCGATGTCGGTCCAGCTCATGACGGTCAGTACCGGGCCGAAGATTTCTTCGCGGGCCACGCAGGCGCGCTCGGCACGGTCGAGGAACACGCTCGGTTGAATGAAGTGCCCACGCTCCAGGTGCGCGGGGCGCTCGCCGCCACAGATCAGTTCGGCACCCTCCTCCCGGCCCCGCTGCAGGTACCCCTTGACCGTGTTCAACTGCCGCGCAGACACCAACGGCCCCATGCTGTTGGCCGGGTCCAGGCCATTGCCCAGCACATAGGCGGCGGCATGGCGCTGCAATTCTTCGAGCACCTGGTCGAGCACACTGGCGTGCACATACAGGCGCGAGCCAGCCGTGCACACCTGGCCCTGGTTGTAGAAAATCCCATCGGCGGCCCCCTTGGCGGCGCGCACAATGTCGGCGTCGGGCAGGATGATGTTCGGCGACTTGCCGCCCAGTTCCAGTGAGACCTTTTTCATGTTGCGGGTAGCCGCCTGGGCGATCAGCCGCCCGACCTGGGTCGAGCCGGTAAAGGCGATCTTGTCCACGTCGGGGTGCTGTGCCAGCGGTGCACCCGTGTCGGCACCCAGGCCGGTGATCAGGTTGACGACGCCGGCGGGGAAACCTGCGGCCTCGATCAGTTGCACCAGGCGGATCGCGACCAGCGGGGTCTGCTCGGCGGGCTTGAGCACCGCCACGCAACCGGTGGCCAACGCCGGGCCGAGCTTCCACACGCACATGGTCAACGGGAAGTTCCACGGCACGATCAGCGCGCAGACCCCCACCGGTTCGCGCAACGTGTAGTTGAGCATCGGCGCGCCGCTGGCCGGGGATACGGGCAGCGTGCTGCCTTCGATCTTGGTGGGCCAGCCGGCGAAGTAGCGAATGATGTTTGCCGCGCTGGCCGCCTCACCGCGCGCGTTGGCGATAGGTTTGCCGTTCTCCAGGGTGATCAGTTGCGCCAGTTCCTCGCGGTGCTGATCCAACAGATCGGCCAGGCGAAACAGCAACAGGCCGCGCTGCACCGGTGACTGCAAGGCCCACGTGCCGGTGAAGGCTGCGCGGGCGGCCGCAACGGCCGCATTCACATCGCGTTCATCGCCTTGGGCGACTTCGGCCAGGGTCTGTTCGGTGGCCGGGTTTTCCACGGCAAAGCGACGACCGCCGACGGCGTCCTGCCAGGTGCCGCCGATAAACAGGCGACCGGGCTGCGCCAGGAATGCCTGGACGGCAGGTAATAATTCGAGCGGATGCATAGTCGACTCCTTCACAGCGCCATTTCGATCAGGCAAGGGCCACGGTCGGCCTTGGCATTGGCCAGGGCCCGTTGCAGTTCGGCATTGGTCTGGACCGTGCAGGCCGGTACTCCGTAGCCTTTGGCCAGGGCCTTCCAGTCGATACGCGGGTTGTCGAGCACGGTCAGGCGCAGGGCCTGGGGGTCCATTTCGGTCATGCCGAAACGGCGCAGCTCGTTCTGCAAAATCGCGTAGCGATGGTTGGCGGCAATCAGGATCACCACCGGCAACTGCTCGCGTGCGATGCTCCACAGGGTCTGGATGGTGTACTGGGCACTGCCGTCGGATTGCAGGCAGAACACGCTATTGCCGCGTTCCGCCAAAGCGGCGCCGAAGCCCACCGGAATCCCCTGGCCGATCGCGCCACCGGTATTGGTCAATACCCGATGCCGCGCGGCGCGGGCGGAGGCGGTAAAGAACGGGTAGCCGCAGGTGCCGCCCTCGACCGAGACAATGCTGTCGTGGGGCAGTGACGCAGCGAGCACTTGGCCGATCGACTGCGGTGTCAGTTCGGCATGGCCGGGCGGCAGTTCGATGCCCTCCGGCGTCGGCACGTAGGCCGGTGCAGCCAGGGCATCGGCCAGCGCCGTCAACGCGCCGGCGACATCGTCACCGACCTCGGCCAGGTTCAGCAGGCGCTCACGCTCGGCGAGGCGCGACGGGATGCCTTCGTAGCCAAAGTAACTGATGGGCTCCGGCACGCCCGCACAGATGACCAGGTCGTACTGCTCAAGGATTTCAATCGCCACTTCCGGGAAATACGGCAGGCGATCCAGGTCGGGCAAGCCACCGCCACGGTAGCTCAGGCGCGGAAAGGTCTCGGCAAACAGGCGCACGCCGGGCAGTTGCGCCAGGCGTCCTGCCGCTTCCAGGCCCGCGACCGACAAGCCCTCATCGCCGACGATAAACACCAGCCGCTGGCCGTCACGCAATGCCTGCGCCACGGTTTCGACCCGGTCACCGGCAAACCGACGAACCGGTGCGCGCAGAGGGGCGAATACACCGTTATGGGTCACTGCGTGGGCCTGCAGGTCCATGGGCAGAATCAGGCTGGCGATCTGGCCTTTGGCCTGCCAGGCCGCACGCACGGCTTCCTGCAGATCCTCACCGATACCGGCAGCGGTGCGCGAGGTGCGCACCCAACCGGAAACGGCACCGGCCAGGGCCTGGATGTCGCTGGCCAAGGGCGGATCGTAGTTGACATGCCAGGAGGCGTGATCGCCGATGACGTTGACGATCGGCGTATTGGCCCGACGCGCGTTGTGCAGGTTGGCGATGCCATTGGCGAAGCCCGGCCCCAGGTGGGTCAGGGTCATGGCCGGCTTGCCGGCGATCCGGCCATAGCCGTCCGCAGCCCCCGTGCAGACCCCTTCGAACAGCGACAACACCGGCTTGAGAGCAGGTGCGCTGGCCATGGCGGCCACCAGGGGAATCTCGGTGGTCCCGGGGTTGGCGAAGCAGTACTCGATACCGCTTGCCGCTGCCGCATTCACTATCAGTTGCGCACCATTCATTTTCAGCCCTCTTGCTTGAGCATTTGCAGTGATGAGATTTATCACATACAAATCCGCAACCAACAAGCATTTTATGTTTGTTTTTCTCATTTAATGAGATTTGTACAACTTAAACACCCTCAAAAGCTAACCCGCGATTGCGTTTTTCTCTCACTGCGGTAGTGTTGCGCCAGCGCTTGGGCAACCGGCTCCCCGTGGGGACGCCACAAGCGCCCTTCCCTTTCTTTTAGGAACACAATGAGCAGCCTGAGCAAATTGCTGAGCATCCTCGACCTGTTCGGTCCGCAAATGCTGAAGATCGACCCCGACACCATTGCCGAGCGCATGGGCCTGTCACGGGCGACCGTGTACCGCTACGTCAAGGATTTGTGTGACGCCGGCCTGCTGACCCGCGTGGACGCCGGCAGCTACGGCCTGGGCCCGCGGGTCATCGAGCTGGACTGGATGATGCGCCAGTACGACCCGATCCTTCTCGCCGGGCGCGAGCTGATGCACGAGCTGTCGGCGCAAACGGGCCTGGCGGTGTTCGCCAGCGTGTTTTACGACGGGCGCATCATCAACACCTACATCGCCGAACCCACCGACACCTATCACTTCGCGTTCGGGCGCGGGCAACCGCTGCCGTTTTTCCGCGGGGCACAATCGAAGGTCTTGATCGCCTTCCAGAAAGGACGCCGCCTGCAACGCCTGTTCGACGAGCACATGGCCAACGACCCGGACAGCCCGTATGACTGGGCGGGCTTCTCCAGGGCCGCGAAAAAAATCCGCAAGGACGGCTACTGCCTGACCCACGACGAACTCAACCTGGGCCTGACCGGTATCGCTGCGCCGATCATCCAGGCGGACCTCGACGAGGTGGTCGGCAGCCTGTCGGCCGTCGGCACCACCCAGAACTTCAAGCTGCTGCGCCAGGAAACCGTGATCGAAATGGTCATGGACACCACCCGGCGGATTGCCGAAAACATGCGCAACCCGCCGAGCCACACCGCCCCCTAGGCGTCATGCTCAGAACGGCACGGCCAGCGTCAACTGGCTGTACAGGTTGGTGCCGTTGCCGCCGACCTGGTTGCCCCCGGTGGTCGCGTCCTGCCTGGGTGTGTACAACCCCACCAGCGGGGTGATGATCAAGTGCGGGTTGACCGCCCACTCGGCGTACACATCCAACTCACGGCCATCGAGGTTCAACGCGTTGCTTTTGCGCACGGTGGCGTAGTCGAAATACAGCGCGCCCAGGCTCAGGTTTTCCAGTGGGGTTGCCTTCAGCCCGACATGGTGGATGCGGGTATTGGTGTTGAACGGCCCGGCGTAGTTGCCGGCCACTTCGCCCTGGAACCAGGTGCCGTAGCCCGTGCTCTGGCCGGTGAACAGTGCATCCCAGTTCTGCGAATAGCGGGTGTAGCGATACGTCACCTTGGGCGCCCAGGCGATATCGGCGAAGGTGTAGCCCGCTTCGCCGTACCAGGCTTTTTCTGGCCCCGCGTCCTTGTCCTGCCAGGCGTACTCGAAGGCCAGGCTGACGTTGGGGATGCCCGCATCGCCCTCACCGCGCACGCTGTAGACATTCATGCCCTTGCGCTGGCGTTGAAAGTCGCTGGCCCATTGATCGTTCACGTCCAGGCCGTGCACCCAGGTCAAGCCGAGCGTCCCCGGCCGGGCGGTGTAGTCCAGGGTCGCGGCGGCCAGTTCGGTTTCGGCCTGGATACGGTTATCGGACTTGAGCCACAGCACACTGCCGTGCAGGCCATCCTGCCCCCCCAGGCGCACCACCGCGGTTTGGTCGAACGCGTGCCGGGCCGCCAGGTAGTAGGCGCCCCCACGGTTCAAGGTGCCATCCGCCGGGCCCTTGCCCGGGTTCAGTCCATCGTCGTTGATCAGGAACCCTCGGCCGACCTTGACCACCTGGCGCCCGCCGGAAATATCCACGCCGTCTTGACCGAGCGCCGGGAACAGATCGCCGGAGCGCCAGCCCAGGTAGGCGTCTTCAATCTTCGTGGTGCGCTCGGTGCCGAGGCTGTTGCCACCCGGATCGCCATCGCCCCACGTGGCGGAGCTGACCAGGGCAAATGCCCCGTAGGCGCGGCCAATGCCGCCGAGTGCCTGGTCGCCACTCAAGCCATACTTGATAAAGCCTTCACGCCAACTGGAGCCGCCCGGCGTGCCATCGTAGTTCTTGCGACTGTTGAACTGACCGAACACCGCGGTCATGTCGGCGTTGAGGTGACGGCTCTCATCGCTGTACAGCTCATAAGCGTGCACCTGACTGATAGCGCCGAGCGCCAGGGTGCACACAAGCGTGCAACCGAATACGGGATGACGGGATAGATAACGCATGGCTCAAACTCCTTCTTCGACAGCCTGCTTGCGCACAAACAACAGTTGCTGCCCCGTGAACTCCAGCAGCCCCTCCAGACCGAACTCGACACCGAACCCCGACATCTTGCTGCCGCCAAACGGCGTGTTCGGCTGGATCTGGGCGTGGCAGTTGACCCACGCCACACCACTCTCCAGGCGACTGGCCAAGGCCTGGGCCTGCTCGACATCCGGCCCCCAGACCGAGCCGCCGAGGCCCATGTCACCGGCATTGGCGCGCTTCAGGACATCCTCGACATCCCGGTAGGCAATCAACGGCAACACCGGGCCGAACTGTTCTTCGTCCACCAGGCGATGGCCGTCGGTCACGTCCGCCACCAGGGTGGGTGGATAGAAAAACCCGGGGTGGTCCAGACGCGCACCGCCGCACAACACCCGCGCACCGTTGGCACGTGCGTCATCGACCAGGGCTTCCACCAGTTCCAGTTGCTCAAGGTTCTGCACCGGCCCGAAGGTGACACCGGCGTCCAGGCCGTCGCCCACGACCTGGCGCGCCGCAATGTGCATCAGCGCGTCGGCAAAAGCCTCGTACTGCGACTCATGGATATACAGGCGTTTGAGCGCAGCACAGGTCTGGCCCATGTTGAGAAAGGCCGCCTGGAAGATCGCCTCGGCCACCGCCTCCACCGGCGTGCCGGGCAACACGATGGCGGCGTCGTTACCGCCCAGTTCCAGGGTCAGGCGCTTGAGGTTGCTGGCGGCACCGCGCATCACGCTTTGCCCGGTGGCCGTGGAACCGGTGAACACGATCTTCTGGATCCCCGGGTGCGAGGTGATCGCACTGCCGAAGCCCTGCTCGCCGGTCACGCAGTTGATCACGCCACGGGGCACATGCCGGGCAATGATCTCGGCCAGGCCCAGGGTGCTCAGCGGCGTCAGGCTCGACGGTTTGCTGATCACGCAGTTGCCGGCACGCAGCGCCGGCATGATGTGCCAGACGGCGATCATGAACGGCCAGTTCCAGGGGGTGATCGACGCCACCACGCCCAAGGGTTTGCGGTGCAGCTCAATGCGCTGGGTGGGCGTTTCTTCCACCCGTTCCACCGCAATTTCCTGCCCGGCCGCGTAGCGGGTCCAGGCGGCGGCGCCCATGACCTCGGAAAAGGCCAACTCCAGCGGCTTGCCCTGTTCCAGCACAATCAGCCGGGCCAGTGATGGGGCCTCCTGCTCGATATCCGCGGCAATCGCCAACAAACGTTCACAGCGATCAGGGTGGCTGCTGTGGCGCCAGCTCTTGAAGGCCAACTGCGCGGCGTTCACCGCCTGGTCGAGTTGCCCCAGGGAACCGGCCGGGCATTGGGCGAACACGGCCCCGGTGGCCGGGTTGATCACATCGAACCGGCCTTCTTCACCGGCCACCTGGATCCCATCGATGAGCATTTTATAGTTGTGCATTTGAAACCTTCCTTTCACACGCTGGCGCGCCATGCCGAGCAACGGCAGGCTGCGATTGTCTGGTTAGTCGAGCGATAAAAACGCGGGGGCCTTAAAGCTTGTGGCTGCCCAAGGCCAGGAAGCGTTGCGGCGAGCTGTTGCGCAGTCGCGCGGCGAGCACGATGCCGATGATCAAGGCCGCCGGAATAATCGCGCAGAGGCTGTAGGACAGCAGTTGGCTGGCACCGGTCAGCACATCGAAATGCACCACCGCCAACACCAGCACCATCACCAGCGCCAGGCACGAAATACCGGGCAGGATCCGTCCACGCAGCAGCCCGACCTTAAGCTCGGGATGGCGATGAAAGTAGACGCACACCGACACCGAGGTCAGCGCCATCAACAGGATCACGCACAACGTGGCCAGGTTGGACAGCCAGGCAAACAGTTGCAGGATCGGATCGGCATCCATCGCGGCAAATATCAGCACCACGACCGCAGCGATCAAACTCTGCAACGCCGAGCCCATATGCGGGCTCTGGTGCACGCGATGGGTGGTGCCCAGCAGGCTGTGCAACAGACCGTCGCGCCCGATGGCGTAGAAGTAACGCGCGGCGGCGTTGTGAAAGGCCAACAGCCCGGCATAAATACTGACCATGAACAGCACGCGGATGATCTGGGTCAGCTGCGGTCCGACAAAGTGGTCGGACATGCCATAGATAAAAGTCGTCGGGTCCTGCAGGGACTGCAGCAGCGGCACGATCTTATCCGCCCCCACGCCCACCACCATCGACCACACCGACAGCGCGTAGAAACCGCCGATCAGCAACACCGAACAGTAGGTGGCAATCGGGATACTGCGCTTGGGGTTCCTGGCCTCTTCGCCGTAGATAGTGGTGGCCTCGAAGCCGATAAAGGCGGCAAAGCAGAACAGCAAGCCGATTGACGGCGTACCACTGAACACATGACGGCTGCTGAACGAGTCCAGGTTGATGCCGCTGTCGCCGCCGGACTTGAGGATGGCGAAGTCCAGGATCAGGATCGCCAGGTACTCGGCGATCACCACCACCGACAGCACCCGTGCCGACAGGTCAATCTTGCGATAGCCCAGGATCGCGATGCTCACCATCGCCATCAGCGAGTAGGCCCACCAGGGCAGCACCAGGCCAAAGGCGGCTTCCATGGTGCCACTGACCACACCACCGAACATCCCGTACAACCCGACCTGCAGGATGTTATAGGCGAACATCGCCAGCACCCCGGCCGCGCCACCGGCCAGGCCGCCCAGCCCACGGGCGGTGAACGCGTAGAAACCGCCGGCATTGGTCACGTGGCGTGACATGGTGGTGTAGCCCACAGAGAACGCCAGCAGCACCAGCAATGCCAGGATCAGCAACGCCGGGGTGCCCGCACCGTTGCCCAGCATGATGCCGATGGGGAAGCCGCCGGCGATCACACTGAGCGGGCTTGCCGCCGATATCACGAAGAAGATGATGAAGCCCACACCCAGGGCACCACGCTTGAGCTCCGTAGAGCTGTTGACCGGGATAGATACACTCATGTTGTTGACCTTATTGTATGAGGCAGTCGCTTTTGGGTTGGCCCGACCACACCGCATCGGCACCGGTTAGCGTTTTGTTTTAGTTGCGCGCTGAATTTGATCCTATGCCCGCCCTGGAACGGCTCGCTATCCCAAATCGGTAGCATCCAAAGCCCCGCCCCAAAACAGGTCGGGGCCGCCCGATCCCTCCTCGCGCTGTTGCCGATTTGGGATAGCCGCCCGGCCTGTCATGCCCGCACCCTAGCCTCACCCGTGCTATGCGCGGATGCCGGCAACAAGAATAAGAACGTGCCCATCACCGCCAACGCCCCCGTAGGAAGCCCCAGCCATGCGTCCAGCCCATCTCACCCTCCAATGGCGTATTACCCTGCTGAGCGGACTTTGCCTGCTGGCAGTCGTGGGCGCGCTGATTGGCGCCAGCGCCTACCAGAATCAAACCAGTGCAAAGCTGCTCAAGGAGCAAAGCAGCGCGTTGCTGACACAGGCCGCGCTGGAACGCTTGCAGGCCCAGGCCGTGGCTCATGGCCAACAGGTGGAGCGGTTTTTCAATGAAACCGCGCTGTATGGCGAAGGGTTCGCCCAGCAGGTTCTGCAACTGCGCGAGCAAACCCTCAATGGACGCCTGACGGTCGTGCAATTGCGTCAAGCCCTGGTCGGCATCGCCCGAGAAGCCCTCAGGCAGCGCGAAAAAGTCCTCGGCCTGTACGTGATCATGCTGCCCGATGCACTGGCCGGCAGCGACGCCGACTGGCGCGACCAACGCGCCCTGGCCGGGAATGAAACCGGGCGCTTTGCGCTGTACTGGTCCCAGAGCCAGCCGGGTCAACTGGTGCAGGAGGTGTTGAGCGAGGCACAAATCGCCGCCAACACTGCGCCCCCCGGCAGCGCACCGGCAAACGCCTGGTACGCTTGCCCTCAGGCGCAACGACAGGTGTGTGTGGTCGAGCCGTACACCATCGAAGTGGAAGGCCACAAAGCCCTGATGAGCAGCATTTCCATCCCCCTGATCGTCGACGGCAACGTGCTCGGCGTGGTGGGCATGGACATCAGCCTCGACACCTTGCAGAAACTGGCCGCCAACCTCAGCCAGGACCTCTACCAGGGCGACAGCCAGGTCACCCTGGTGTCGGCTTCGGGTCAAGTGGCGGGACGCAGCGGCGATGTCGCGGGGGAAACCCTGGACATCCGCCAATCCGTGCAAACGGCAGCGGGCACTCCAGCCTGGCAACTGCAGATCAAGGTCCCGCAGGCACGGGTGCAGGCCTCCGCCCGGCAGATGCAGAGCGAACTGGACGACAAAAGCCGTGAGTCCAATTGGCTCAACCTTGGCCTGGGCATCCTGGCCAGCAGCCTTGGGATGCTGCTGATCTGGCTGGCGGCCTACGGCGTGACTCGCCCATTGCTGAAGATGGCCGAGCTGCTCGATGCCATTGTCGAAGGCGACGGGGACCTGACCCAGCGCCTGCCCCTCGGGCGACGCGACGAGCTGGGCCGCCTGGCCAATGGTTTCAACCGTTTCCTCGACACCTTGCAGCCGATTATTCGCGCCATCCAGACCGCGTCCCTGGACACCCGCGACAGCGCCGACACCTCCTCCGGTATTGCCCGCGAAGTCAGCGCCGGCATGCAGCGCCAATACCGCGAAGTGGAGCTGGCCGCCACCGCGTTGCACGAAATGAGCGCCAGTGCCCAGGAAGTGGCCCGTCACTCCCACAGCGCCGCCGACGCCGCCACCGCCGCCGAAAACGCGAGCCGCTCAGGCCAGGCGGTGTTCTCCACCACCGAACGCAGCATCGAGGCCCTCGACCAACGCCTGGAAACCACCCTCCAGCAAGTCAACGCCCTGGCCGACAGCAGCAACCAGATCGGTCAGGTACTGGACGTGATCAGCGCCATCGCGCAACAGACCAACCTGCTGGCGTTGAATGCGGCCATCGAAGCGGCCCGGGCCGGCGAACAGGGTCGCGGTTTTGCGGTGGTGGCCGATGAAGTCAGGCACCTGGCCAGCAACACCCAGAGTTCGGTCGAACAGGTACGCATGGTGATCGAAACGTTGCAACAGCTGAGCCAGGCGGTGGTGCACAGTACCCAACTGAGCCGCGAGCAAGCGGGCGGCAGCGTGCTCCAGGTGCAACAGACCCGGGTGGCGCTGGGGCATATTTCCCAGGCCGTGGATGTGATCGAACAAATGAATCAGCAGATCGCCAGTGCGGCCCTGGAGCAGAGCAGCGTGGTGGACGATATCAGCCATCGCGTCAGCGACATCCGCGGTATCAGCGAAACACTCGCCGGGCGCATGCACGAGGCGTCGCAGGCCAGTGAAGCATTGCATCAGATGGCCAATCACCAACAACAGCTGGTCGGGCATTTCCGCGTGTAATGGCGTGCCGCCTGACTGAGCTGCGGTGGCCGCCTTTCAACTCTCCAACATTGAATTCCCCCATGATTTATCCACGCCGCTGGCTGATCCTCGGGAGTATTTCCAGCGGGGCCTACTCGGCAGGCGTGGTCATTCCAGCCTGGTTGACCCTTCGACAGCCTTGACCACGCGCTGCTGGTCAGGCTGAGCAGGCAGACACCGCCGCCCACGCCTTAAAGCTTGTGGCTGCCCAAGGCCAGGAACCGCTGCGGCGACGCCTTGCGCAGCCGCGCCGCGAGGAATACACCGCCCAGCAACGCCAGGGGAATGATCGCGCAGAGGCCGTAGGACAGCAGTTGGCTGGCACCGGTCAGCACATCGAAATGCACCACCGCCAGCACCAGCACGGCCACGAGCGCCAGGCACGAGAAACCGGGGAGGATCTGCCCACGCCAGAGCCCGACCTTGAGCTGCGGATGGCGCCGGAAGAACATCAGCACCGCGGCCGAGGTCAGCGCCATCAGCAGGATCACGCACAGCGTGGCCAGGTTGGACAGCCAGGCAAACAGCTGCAGGATCGGATCGGCATCCAGCGCTGCGAAAATCAACACCACCACGGCCGAGATCAGGCTCTGCAAGACCGAGCCCATATGCGGGCTCTGGTGCACCCGATGGGTGGTGCCCAACTGGCTGTGCAACAGGCCGTCACGGCCGATGGCGTAGAAGTAACGGGCGGCGGCGTTGTGAAAGGCCAGCAGGCCGGCATAGATGCTGACCATGAACAGCACGCGGATAACCTGGGTCAGTTGCGGGCCGACAAAGTGGTCGGACATGCCATAGATAAACGTGGTCGGGTCCTGCAAGGACTGCAGCATCGGCACGATCTTGTCCGCACCCACGCCCACCACCATCGACCACACCGACAACGCGTAGAAACCGCCGATCAGCAACACCGAGCAGTAGGTCGCAATCGGAATGGTGCGCTGCGGGTCCCGGGCTTCTTCACCGTAGATGGTGGTGGCCTCGAAGCCGATAAAGGCGGCGAAGCAGAACAGCAGGCCGATTGACGGCGTGCCGCTGAACACATGGCGGCTGCTGAACGAATCCAGGTTGATGCCGCTGTCGCCACCGGACTTGAGAATGGCGAAATCCAGGACCAGGATCGCCAGGTACTCGGCGATCACCATCACCGACAATACCCGCGCGGACAGGTCGATCTTGCGATACCCCAGGATCGCGATGCTTGCCATCGCCATCAGCGAATAGGACCACCACGGCAGCACCAGGCCGAAGGCGGCTTCCATGGTGCCGCTGACCACCCCGCCGAACATGCCGTACAAGCCGACCTGCAGGATGTTATAGGCAAACATCGCCAGCACCCCGGCCGCGCCACCGGCCAGGCCGCCCAGCCCACGGGCGGTGAACGCGTAGAAACCGCCGGCATTGGTCAGGTGGCGCGCCATGGTGGTGTAACCCACCGAGAACGCCAGCAGTACCAGCAAGGCCAGGATCAGCAACGCCGGGGTGCCCGCGCCGTTACCCAGCATGATGCCGATGGGGAAGCCGCCGGCGATCACACTCAGCGGGCTTGCCGCCGATACCACGAAGAAGATGATAAAGCCCACACCCAGGGCGCCACGCTTGAGCTCCGTGGAGCTGTTGATCGAGTTGGATACACTCATGCTGTTGACCTTATTGTATGAGGCAGTCGCTGTAGGATCGGTGCAGCCGGCTGTCGACCGGTACCGAATAGCTTGTCGTTCTTGTTGCACGCTGGCATCGATCCTATGCCTGCCCGACAGCGTGCCGGTATCCCAAATCGGTAACGCAAGCGCCCACGGCGAAACACCTGCACATCCCGAGCGGACGACGCAGGCTGATTCAGATCTTGCTAAAGGCTTGGGTTCAGGCGCGCACGTTGCCGGTAATGGCGGCGCGGGTCGTGTGGGACGGCAACTGCGCGAACAGCTCCTGGTACTCCGCGGCAAAATGGCTCAGGTGATAGAAGCCCCACTGGGCGGCGGCATCCCCAATCGACAGCTCGGATGCCCGGGTAGACATCAAGGTTCGGCGTACGCCGTTGAGCCTCACTGAGCGCAGGTAATTCAGCGGTGTGGTCTCGGCGACCGAGCGGAAGCTGTTCTGCACCGTGCGCCGACTCACCTGGAGACGCTGGCACAAATCGATCACGCTGGGCACGTCGATCATTTCGGTCGTGGCCAGGCGATGACATTTCTCGACGATAAAGCTGCGCGTGGAACTGGGGCTGCGCTGCTGCTTGTCACAGGCCGGGTCGGTCATCAGTTGCAGCAGCTCGCCGAGCATGGCTTGTTCCAGCGCCGACTCACGCTCGCGCGTGTAGTCGAGGTCATCGTTTACCAGGGCCTCGGAGAACAATGCCAGCAATCGACGCCGGGCCTGGACGAAACGCTGGGGAGACACCTTTATCACCGGTTGGCGCAGCAACCGATTGAGTTCTTTCGCCGACGCCGTCTGTTCCAGCGCCTCTTCGAACAATTCACGCTCAAAGGTAATGGACAAAAGCTCCATGCCCATCGGCATATGGAACATGAACTCCTCTCCACCGTGGAGGAAGAACAGGCTGCTGTCATCCACCTCGCGGCCCTGCATGCGAACCGAGCCGGGCACATTGATCGGCACCGCAAAGCACATCTTGTCGCGAGGCGCCACGCCGTTCTGCACCACACGCTGGTTGATCTGCTCGAGGAACAGGTGGCAACCGGTCGTCGTCAGTTGCATCAGCGAACTCTCGGCCGAACCGGCGGTGAGCTGGCTGTAGTCCTGGCTCCACTGTTGGATGGTGGCTGCGTGGACGTGGATATCGCGGAAATGGCTGATCGTCTGGTTTTTCATTGGGGGGTGTGCCTCTACCAACATTCTTGTTTTTAGATCGCCGATGCCTTTGATACTCGCACATCGGTCACATCCTGCAAATTGTTTATGCGCTGGAATGCCCGCGTCTCATGTGCCGATTCGGGCTACCGGCCGGGAACCCGCGGCGGAGATGATCGGCACACTTAAATCGACATTCCAGAGAGACCGTCATGAGTGAAGCCAACTTTCAAGCCCTGCACTTCGCGGATGCCCCGCACATTGTCTCCGGCACACTGCCCGGCCCCAAGACCCGCGAGGCCCTGGCGCTGTCGGCGCGCACCGAGTCGATGGCACGCGGCGGCGGCCGCATGCCGGTGGCCATGGACCGCGCCTTCGGTGCGACCTTCAAAGACCCCGACGGCAACACCTACATCGACCTGTCCGCCGGCGTCGGTGTCAGCAGCGTCGGCCGCTGCCACCCCAAAGTGGTGCAGGCGATTCGCGAACAGTCCGAAGTGCTGATGCACGCCCTGGAAATCAACAGCACGCGACGCACCGAATTGGCGGCCAAGCTCTCCGAGATCGCCCCCGATGGCTTGCGTGGCGACTGCGTGACCTTCTTCACCCAGAGCGGCAGCGATGCGCTGGAGGCCGCGATCAAGTTTGCCCGGCGCATTACCGGACGCCACCAGATCATCGCCTTCCATGGCGGCTACCACGGCGTGTGGCATGCCTCGGGCGCGCTGACCACCGGCACCGCCTACCGCAAGGGCTTCGGTGCCCAGATGGGGGGCGTGATCCACGCACCCTACCCGTACGCCTACCGTTTCCCCTTCGACACCACCCACAAAAGCGCCGAGCAGATCGCCGGCGAGTACATCGACTACCTGTTGAACACCCCCTATACCGCCGCCGATGACGTGGCGGCCGTGATCGTGGAGCCGGTCCAGGGCGAAGGCGGCTACGTGCCACCCTCGCCGGAATTCCTGCAATTGCTGCGCCAGGCCTGCGACCGCAGCGGCACATTGCTGATTGTCGATGAAGTGCAATCCGGTGCAGGACGCACCGGCAAGATGTGGGCGGTCGAACATTCCGGCGTGAAGCCCGACATGCTCACCTTCGGCAAGGGCATCGGCAGCGACCTGCCCATGGCCGGGCTGATCATGCGTTCGGACCTGGCGGCCAAGATTCCCGACGGCTCGATGCCCAACACCTTTGCCGCCAACTCGTTGTCGGCGGCCGTGGCGTTGACCAACATCAGCATCCTGCAGGATCCACAACTCGACCTGCTCAACCGCGCCCACACGTTGGGGCTGGAAGCCCAGGCGCATATTCGCGGCTTCAACAGCCCGCTGGTCGGCGAAGTGCGCGGGCGCGGCCTGATGATCGGTATCGAACTGGTCGAGGATCCGCTCACCAAGGCGCCCCTGGCGGGCGAAAAGATCGGCCAGTTGATGGGCTACCTGCTCAACCAGGGCGTGCTGATGATCCCCTGCGGACGCTACAGCAACGTGATGCGCGTGATGCCCTCGCTGACGATCTCCCGCGAACTGTTCTTCAAGGCCCTGGACATCTTCGGCGACGCCCTGGCGTCCCTCAAGGCGTGAGCCTGCCCACTACTCGAGGACCGCAACATGACTGAGCACTTGAATCATTTCATCGAAGGTACGCCCTGCGAAGCCTTCGACCGGCGCCGTTTCGACCTGGTCAACCCCGTGACCGAGCAGGTGTATGGCAGCTCCGCCCGTGGCACCCGCGAAGACGTGGAACGTGCCGTGGCGGCGGCACGCCACCAACTGGAAAGGGGCGACTGGAGCCAACTCGGCGGCGCCCAGCGTGGCCGACTGTTGGCGAAACTGGCCGACCTGGTCGAGCGCGACAGCGAACGGCTGGCCGATCTGGACGCCAATGCCATCGGCCGCTCGCCCATCGAACCGCGCCGGATGGACCTGCCCAACGCGATCGCCAACCTCCGCGCCGCCGCCGGCTGGGCCAATCAGCTCGAAGGTCGCACCATTCCCACCGGCGGTTACTTCGGCACCAAAACCCTGTCGTACACGGTGCGCGAGCCCGTCGGCGTAGTCGGTGCCATCGTGCCCTGGAACTCGCCGCTGATGATCACCGTGTGGAAGCTCGCCGCGTTGCTGGCGGCGGGCTGTACCGTGGTGGTCAAGCCTTCGGAGGAAACCCCGCAGTCGGCCCTGCACCTGGCGCTGCTGGCGCAGGAAGCCGGCTTCCCGGACGGCGTGATCAACGTGGTCACCGGCTACGGCAACGAAGTCGGTCGCGCCCTGTGCGAGCACCCGGATGTGGCCAAGATCAGCTTCACCGGCAGCCCCGAGGCCGGGCGTGAAATCCAGCGCACGGCCGGCGTGCTGTTCAAGCGCGTGGCCCTGGAACTGGGCGGCAAGAGCCCGCAGATTGTGTTCGACGATGCGTCCTTCGACGATGCCCTGCGCGGCTGTGCACTCGGCCTGTTCGCCAACCAGGGCCAGGTGTGTGCCGCCGGCTCGCGGATCCTGGTGCAGCGCAGCCTCGCCGAGCGTTTCGGCGCCGCGCTGGCCGAGGCCGCACACGCAGTGAACGTCGGCGACCCGCGCGAGCCCGGGGTACAGATGGGTCCGGTGGCCAAGAAAGCCCAGTTCGATCGCGTCAACCGCTACATCCAGCGGGGCATCGACCAGGGGGCAACCCTGCTGGCCGGCGGCGTCTCGACGCCCGAGCAGGGCTGGTTCGTGCGCCCGACGATCTTCGCCAACGCCCGCAACGACATGGACATCGCCCGGGACGAGATTTTCGGGCCGGTCGGCACGCTGATCACGTTCGACAGCGAAGACGAAGCGATCGCCCTCGCCAACGACAGCAACTACGGCCTGGCGGCCACGGTCTGGACCGGCGACCTGGCCAGGGCGCACCGTGTGGCGGCGGCGGTAAAGGCCGGCGCCGTCGGTATCAACTGCTGGAGCCCGCTGGACGCCAACCTGCCTTGGGGCGGCGTCAAGACCAGCGGTATCGGGCGTGAAGGCGGGTTCAGCGGCGCGCTGGCCTACACCGAGGAGAAAGTCATCACCGTGCTGCTGCCGGCCTGAGCACACGCGCTGTCCTGACCGAGCCACCCTCCAACGTCGAGGGTGGCCATTCCACCGTGCATCGCTCCCTGGAGAGCTTGATATGAACCCAATGGATCAACCGACAATCGATCGCTACCCGACGTCCCTGCGCCTGTTGCACTGGCTGCGGGCCGTACTGGTGCTGGGCCTGCTCTGGGCAGGCTGGCATATGACCGGCATGAATGATGAGGTGGCGAGCAAATTCGAGCTCTATTACCCGTGGCACAAGTCCTTCGGGGTGTTGACGTTCCTGGTGGTGCTGACTCAGCTTGCCGTGCGCTTTCGTACCCCCAGGCTGCCGCAGCCACTGGAAACCCTGGCCGGATATGAACGCTTCCTGTCACGCCTGACGCAGCGCGTCATGTATGTCCTGCTGGTGATCGTGCCGCTGATGGGTTACTCCATGTCGAGCACCTTTACGATGAGCGACGGGGTGTTCTTTTTCGGGGTCAACCTGCCGGAGCTGTTGCCGAAGAATGACGATTGGTTCGCGGTGTTCCAGTGGCTGCACAAAGTCCTCGCCTACACGCTGCTGGTGCTGATCGTGCTGCATGTCGCAGGCGCCCTCAAGCACCGCTTCTACGACCGCGATCCGCGCAACGACGTGCTGCGCCGCATGCTCTGAATGAATGGTGCAGGCAAGGGACATGAAATAACCCCGGCAGGCAGCGTGGCGGGGTCGTCTTCAGCAATCCATGCGCCTGGCCGGCCCCTAGGCCCGCGCCCCGATCAACACCAGCACCCCACCCCACTGCGTCACCCTGATCGGCAAGCTTTGCTCCAAGGCCTCCAGGGTCTGGCGCGCATCATCCAGCGGGAACCGGCCACTCACGCGCAGCTGCGCCACCGCGGCATCCAGGCGCACGATGCCCTTGCGGTAGGGCCGGATCGCCTCCACCACGCTGGCCAGCGTCTGGTTGCGCACCACCAGCCAGCCGTCGAGCCAGGCGGTTTCGGTGGCGGCCATGGGCACTTGGGTGAGGATGCGCTGGTGGTCGAACAGCGTGCTCTGGTGCATGGCCACCCGTTGCTGGGCACCGCCGTCGAAGTGCAGCACCGCATCGGCATCCAGGGTGACCAGCCGCATCGCGCCGTCCTGTTCACTCAGCATCAGGCGGCCCGTGGTGGCACTGATATGGGCGGCGCGGGTCTTGACCTGCAGCGGACGCAGCAGGTTCACCAGCATTTCGCCGGTGCGCAGTTCAAGGCTGTGCGCGTCCCCGGCCTGCGTCGAGACCACCTCGCTGCGGGCATTGAGCTTGAGGGTGCTGCCATCGGCCAGTTGCCAGCTGCGACGCTCGGCGGTACCGGTGGCGTAGGTCTGCCCTGCGTCTTCAAAACGCCAGCCCCACCCCGCGCCGGCCGCCAGTCCCAGCGCGCACAGGCTGGTACGCAGGAATGCGCGACGGCTGTTGGGTTGCTCCAGGCTGCGCAGCAACTGCGCGCTGGAGCGCCCGCGCCAGGGTGAGGCCTTGAGCTGATCGAGACCGGCGAGCAGTTGCGCGTATACCTGGCGATGATGGGCCGAGGTGCCCCGCCATTCATCCAGCGCCTGCTGCTGGGCGGGGCTGAAGTCGCCGGACTGGATCTGCACCAGCCAGCCGATGGCTTCCTCGGCCACCGGGTCGTTCAAAGGCTGTTTGCTCACTCGCTCAACCCCAGGTAACAGGCGCGCAGGGCCTGGGTCATCAATTGGTGGATGCGCCCCAGGGACAGGCCCAGGCGTTCACTGATCTGCGTGTAGGTCATGCCGTCCAACTGGCTGTGCACGAACACCGCCTTGGCTTGCCCCGACAGGCCGTCCAGCAGTCGGTCGATGGCCAGCAGGCTCTCGATCAGAATCAGTTGTTCCTGGGGCGATGGGTGCACGTGTTCGGGCACGTCGGCCAGGATCTGCAAGTAAGCTTTTTCCAGGTCGCGCCGGCGCCAGCTCTCGTACATCAGGCGCTGGGCGATGGTGGTCAGCAGCGCGCGCGGTTCGCGAATGGCCGTGGGGTCGGGCAGCATCCACACCTTGAGGAAGGTCTCGGCGGCGATGTCCTCGGCGCTGTGGCTGCAACCGGTGCGGTACGACAAACGCGCGCACAACCAGCTGTAGTGCTGCTGGAAAATCTGGCCGATAAGGCGGGTCTTGAGCAAAGCATTCGGGTCCATAGGTCCATAATCTTCATGGACTGCACACGCCAGCGGACAAGTGGTGGTGGGCCTGTCGGTTTGAGGTAGACCTGCGTCCGGGCAGGTGAGTCCAGTTTGCCCCAGGGGGCTTCACCAGATAAAAGAATAAAAAAAGCCATCAAGCTGCATTTTTTGCATAACCTTCGGCGCTTTTACGGGCACGCCAAAGTACCGCCTGCGGCTGTCGCAGGCGGTACGGCGCGTGGCTCAGTGCGTGGCCAGTTGCGCCTCGCTGCGTTCCTGTTCGCGCAGGGGGCGCACCAGCCAGGTGACCACCACGGTCAGCACCAGCAGAATCACCGCCAGCGCCCAGAGCACGCCGTGGAAGGCGCTGTCATAGCCGCCGATAAACAGGCTGTGCACCGTCGCCGCTTGCTCCGCGCCCAGGGTTTGCAGGGACCCGGTGAGGTTGCCGGCGGCGACGTCATCGATCCAGCGTTGCAGGGTCGCCGGGTCGGGCGCCAGGCGGCTCAGCGTGCCGCGCAACTGGCTGTCGAGCAAGGTCGCCAGCAGCGAGCCATACAAGGCCACCGCAATCGCTTCACTGCCCAGGCGGAAGGTGTTGAGCAGGCCCGCCGCCATCCCGGCCTTCTGCTCCGGCACGGTCTTGAGCGCCAGGCCATCCACCAGCCCGGCCGACAGGCCCATGCCGATGCCCACCAGCAACAGCGGCACTGCCAGTTGCAACAGCGCCACACCGACTTGGCTGACCAGCGCCAACGCCACCACACCGACCAGCAACGCAATCAGGCTGGCCTTGAGAATGCCGATCGCCGACACCCCGCGTGCCGCCCACTTGCCCGCCAGGATCGGGCAAAACAGCATCGGCACCGTCAGCAGCAACATCGCCAGGCCCGCATGGGTCGCGCTCAATTGCAGCACGCCGAACAGGTAGCTCGGCAGGTACGTGAGCAAGGTCACAAAGCCGAACGACGCCGCCACGGTGACCAGCGCCAGGCCGACAAAGGGCCCGCGCGCCAACAGCGACAGGTCGAGCATCGGCTGCAGGTGGCGACGCTCCTGCCAGGTGAACACCGCCAACAGCACCACGGCGACCGCCACCAGGCCGAGTACACCGCGGCTGCTCCAGCCCCATTGCGAGCCCTGCACAATCGCCACCATCAGCGCCAGCAATGCCAGCACAAACAGCGTCGCCCCCGGCACATCGAAGCGCGCGGTGCGCTCAGCCAACACGCCATCGCGGGTAATCAACGGGCTGCCCAGCAGCACGATCACCAGGGTCACCCCATGGGCCCAGAAAATCGCGCGCCAGCCGACGCTGTCCAGCAGCAGGCCGGACAAGGTCGGGCCCAGGCTCACGCCCAGGCCGGCAACGGTGCCGAACAGGGCAAACGCGCGCAGCCGCGCCGGGCCGCTGAAGTGGGTGGACAAAATCGCGATGCCGCAGGAAAAGATCGCCGCCGCCCCGATGCCCGCCAGCCCCCGCGCCGCGTCCAGCAGCCAGGCGCTCTCGGCCACGGCGGACAGCACCGAGGCCACCACGTACAGCGAAGCGCCGGCGACAAAACAGCGTTTGCGCCCGAGCCGATCCGCCAGCGCGCCCCACGCCAGGGTGAAGCAGGCAAACGCCAGGTTGAACGCATTGACCACCCATTGCAGGCTGGTCAACGGCGCCTGGATGTCGGCGCCGATGGCCGGCAACGCGAGCGCCGTACCCGAGATGGAACTGGGCACGACGAAGATCGCCAGCAGGATGATGGTCAGTAGAGCCGTATCGGCAAAGGTCGTTTTCATGGGTCCTTCCAAGGTCAGGTTGAAGTGAAGCCGTGCACCGGCAAGCGGGCAGGACGGCGCAGGATGATGCCGTCGACCCAGGGCACCTGGTCCGCCGGCACCGCCAGGCGCAGGTTCGGGAAGCGCTGCACGAGGATCTGCAGCACCGTGGTGATTTCCAGGCGCGCCAGGGCGGCGCCCATGCAGTTGTGCATGCCGTAGCCGAACTGCAAATGCCGCGCGCCCTTGCGGTCCAGGCGAATCGCCAGGGGCTCGGGGAACGCCGCCGGATCACGGTTGGCGGCAAACGCATCGGCGTAAATGATGCTGCCTGCGGGAATCAGCCCCCACGGCCCTTCCAGGTCGACGCTGGCCAGGCGCGGAAAGGTCGAGATGGTGCCCAGGGGAATCAGGCGCAGCAGCTCCTCGACCGCCTCCGGGATCAGCCCCGGATCGTCGACCAATTGCTGCCACAGCTCGGGGGCCGCCAACAGGGTGTACACCGATTTGGTCAGCACGGTGAGGATGTTCTGGTCGCCGCCGATCAATACCCCCAGGAGGATGCCCACCAGCTCCTTGTCGTTGAGCGGCGGCTCGCTGTCGGCACGGGTCGCGACGAAGCGCTGGATCAGCCCATCGGGAGCGGTGGGCCGCGCACCGGTGACCAGGTCCGTCAGGTAGTTGTACACGCCCCAGAACTGGTTCAGCAGTTTCGGCACATCGGCGTCCGACGCCACCTGCACGGTATGGCTGAGGGGCCGGTAATACTCACGGTCACTCAAGGGGATACCGAGCAACTGGCAATCCACCGTGGAGGGGATGTGGTCCAGCACCTGGGCAAACAGATCGGCACCGGGCGCCTGGCGTTGCAGTACATCGAGGCGTTCATGGGTGGCGTGTTCCACCTTGTCGCGCAGCAACGCCACGCCACTGGGGCTGAAGTCCCGGGCCACCACCTTGCGCAGGCGACCATGGTCGGGGATGTCGTTGTTGAGCAGCAGTTCAGGCGGCGTGATGGTCGGCAAAAAGCTCGCGCCGTCTTCTTCGTTGCACGGCGCGCGTATCGCGCGGTTATCCAGCAGCAACGCCTGCACGTGTTCGTAACGGGTCAGGTGAAAGGCCAGGTGGCCGCTGGGCAGCAGAATCCTCGGCAGGCCATTGGCGGGGCTGGCGGGTTGATAGGCCGGCGGTGCATCCAACTGCGGGATGCGCGCCACGGTGACCTCGGGTCTGGCGATCACGGCGATATTCATCAGGCAGGCTCCACGGCAGGTTGCAACAGGCTGACACCGGTGAAGCGCTGCAGCTGGGCGAGCGCCTGGTGGTTGTCGATGAAGTGCAGCACTTGCCAGCCGAGCGCGGCGGCGGCTTCGATGTTTTCCGCGACGTCGTCGATCAGCAGGCTGTGCTGCGGTGCGACGCCCGAGCGCGCGGTCGCCACCTGGAAGAACGCCGGCTCCGGCTTGCGGCTGCGCTCCCGGCTGGAATCGACAATCAGGTCCACCACCTCATCCAGGCCCACCATCGCCCGCCAATGCCGCTCCCACTCCACCACGTTGTTGGTGAGGATGCCGACGCGAAAACCAGCACGCTTGAGTGCGCGCACGGCGGCCACCAGCGGCGCATTGGCCGGCACCCCGGCGAACCATTGCGCGCCGAAGGTGTGCAGGTGAGCGCGGGATAAATCGACCTGCGGGTCACGGCGGCGCAGGGCCTGCGCCAGGCGCTCGCCCCACTCGCGCTCGGTGAGCAAGGCACTCTCCACCGGCGCGAGCATGGGCACGCCCAACTCATCGGCCACATCGCCCATGGCCTGTTGCAGCACGTGCGGGGCCAGGCCGGTCTTGACCTGGTATTGCTCGAACAGCGCCGGAATCGGCGGCGACAGCACGCCACCGAAATCGAACCAGATAAATTGCAGGTCGCTCATCGCACACCTCCCGCCACCAGGGCCAAGGGTTGGCTGGCGACCAGCGGCAGCAACTCGAGCTCCGCGGTGGCAATCACCGCGCCGCCCTGCTCGACCTCCAGCGCCAGGGTGATGCGACCATGTTCGTCACGGGCCAGGGAGGTCAGGTCCGCACGCACCTGGGTTGGCAAACCAAACTCACCGAAGCGAGTGAACACCACATGGCAGCGGGATAACAGCAACTGCTCCGGGCCCACCTGCAACTGCCGGTCCGCCGCCACCAGCGCCACTTGGCGGAAGCCTTCGAGCAACAGCATGCCGGGGATATGGTCGAGGGGGTGGTCGAAGATCGCCGGGTTGTTCAGGTCGACGATCAGCGGCGCCACCAGCGTCACGGCGCCCTGCTCCAGTTCACGGCCGAGCACCACATTGTTCAGCCAGTGACGCCCTACGGCGGATGGGCTCAAGGGTGGCGGCAACTGTGCCAATGGGTCGGCGTTGGCGGGAATCGCCGCCAGGCCACGGGCACGCATCTTGTTCCAGGCCGCGCCGCTCATCCAGCGAATGCTCATGCGTTCGTGGCGTGCAGCCACTTCGCCATTGATGCTCAGGGACATGTTCAGGGTCACGCCACTGCGCTCGCCGTGACGCAGGTATTCATCCACCACGTAGACATCGATCTCGGCGGATGCCGGACGATCCCCCACCACCAATAAACTCCGGTCGGTCACGCGGGTCACACTGTCCAGGTAGATAAACTTGTCCTGGGCACTGACGTCGAGGAACGCATGGGAGATATAAATTGACGCCTGGCGGAATACTTCCAGCAATAACAGCATGTCGTAGTGTGCGGCGCGGTGGGTATGTTCGCTGAAGTAACTGTGGGTGCGCGGTAGTTGGGCGCTGCAGCGAAAGTGTCCTTCCTTTACCAGTTCCGCGCCGGTCAGGAACACTTCGCTGACGGCGGCACGGTGCACCATGCTGCGCGGCACGGTGTTCTCGCAACGAATAGCCAGGGCTTCAGACATAGCAATCTCCTCCTTTGATTACCGCGAGAAGGCTAAGCTGAAACGTTTTTTCGCCACAACTGACCGAACGGCTAGGTCGTTGGACATGAACCTGTAGAACTTGCACTTCAGACATGGGCATCTGTCTCCTGATGAGCTTCTCCGTAAGCGTGCAGACCGCCGTACACGTTCATCGCGGTGAACGTTGTATGCTTTGCGCGGACAACCCGTTCTGGCTGTCAGTACCCTTGTGCAGATAGTCCCTTATATTTTCACTGCGCACTTAGACCCATTTGATCGAAGCTTATAAGCGCAACTAAATCATCTAGACACCCAACTAATCGTTCTAACTTGGTAGTGAAAATCCACACGCGAAGTTGCTCAAGGTCGTAAAGAACATCACGACCTGGAGCAGATTGGCATGTTGAAAACAGGATTCACCCTGGCGCCCCTGGCGTGTGCATTGGCCATGGGCGGGCTGACGCTGCCGAGCCTGGCGTTGGCGCAAAACGACGCGGCGTCGGTACAACGGGTGATTGACTTCAATATCCCCGCAGGCCCCCTGGATGAGGTGCTGCTGAGCATCTCCCAGCAAAGCGGCCACACTATCGCCTTCGACCCGCCGCTGGTGGAAGGCCGTGGGAGCCGCGCGATCCAGGGCCGACTGAGCCAGGAACAGGCGCTGGGCATTGCCTTGGGCGGCTCCTCGTTGGGCTTCAGCCAGACGGCCAGCGGTGCAGTGTTGATCCATCGACTGGCCAGCCCGGCAGCGGCGGCCAACAGCGAACCGCTGGCGCCACGCCTGAAATCCGTGGAGGTGATCGGCACCCGGCGCAGCGACGTCACCGCGCTGCAAAGCGCGGCCCCCGTGGATGTGATCAGCAGCGAGCAGTTGCAGCGCGCCGGCACCGATAACCTGGCCAAGGCCCTGGAAACCCTGGTGCCGTCAGTGAACTACCCGCAGGTCAACGGCACCGATGGCGTGTCGTCGCAGCGGCCGGTGTCGTTACGCGGGTTGGCGGCCGACCAGGTGCTGGTGCTGGTCAATGGCAAGCGTCGGCATGCCTCGGCGTTCGTCAACACCAAGGCCACCCTGGGGCGTGGCTCACAGGCGGTGGACTTGTCGACGATTCCCGTCAGCGCCGTCGACCATATCGAAGTGCTGCGCGATGGCGCCTCGGCCCAATACGGTTCGGATGCGATTGCCGGGGTGGTCAATATCGTGCTCAAGGAGCAGGACCACGGCGGCGCCGTGCAAAGCACCTTCGGCCAGTACACCAAGGGCGATGGCTTTCGCCGGTCGGTGGGGGGGTGGAGCGGTTTCACCTTGCCCGGCGATGGCTTTCTCACCCTCAGCGGTGAAGGCCTGCGCAGCGAACGCACCTCCACCGGCGGCACCGATGGCCGGCAGTTCTACCCCAGCGGCGACGCCCGTGAAGCGGATGCCGACCGCCATTGGCGCTACGGCTCGCCGGGCCTCGAGGACTGGAACCTGGCGCTGAACAGCGGCCTGTCCCTGAGCGACACGGTCGACCTGTACGGCTTCGCCACCTACCAGGACCGCACCGGCGAATCCCAGGCAACCTTTCGCCGCCCCATCGACCCCAACAACCTGGTGGCCGTGTACCCCAACGGCTTCCTGCCGCTGCTCGACGTGCGCTCGCGGGATGCCTCGGTCACCGGCGGCGTAAAGATTCGCGATGAGCAACTCGGCAGCTTCGACCTCAGTGCCAACTACGGGCGCAACCGCATCGACTATCACCTCAGCGATTCGCTCAACGCCAGCCTCGGCGCCGCCAGCCCGACGAGCTTCAATGCCGGGGCGCTGGTCAATGAGCAAACCAACGTCGGCCTCGACCATATCAAGGAATTCAAGGTCGGCTGGGGCGCGGGCCCGCTGGTGTTCTCCAGCGGCCTGGCGTGGCGCAATGAAGCCTATGAAGTGATCGCCGGTGACCTCGCCTCCTGGACCCACGGCAGCGCCCTGCCCGCCCGTGCCGGCGGCGCCCAGGGCTTCCCCGGCACCCAGGACAGCGACGAAGGCCGTTATGCCCGCCACGTGTTCGGCGGCTACCTGGGCCTGGAGCAGCAAGTCACCGACAAACTGCAACTGGGCCTGGCCGGGCGCAGCGAGCACTACGACGATTTCGGCACCACCAGCACCGGCAAGTTCTCCGCGCGCTACGACTTCACCCCGCAGTGGGGCCTGCGCTCGACCCTCAGCAGCGGCTACCGCGCGCCCACCCTGGGGCAGATCGGCACCTCGGCGACCCAGACCGAGTTCAAGGCCGGCGACCCCACCGCCTACCAGGTCGGCACCGTCAGCGTGAACACCCCGGTCGCCCGCGCCTTGGGCGCCAGTGACCTGAAGCCGGAAAAATCCACCAGCCTGTCCCTCGGCGTGGTCTGGCAGCCGCTCGAGCGTGCAAGTGTCAGCCTCGATGCGTACCACATCCGCATCAAGGACCGCATTGCCCTGTCGGAAACCCTCAGCGGCCCCCAGGTCAGCCAGATCCTCGCCAACCAAGGCTATGGCAACTACTCCGGGGTGAGTTTTTTCACCAACGCACTCGACACCAAGACCAGCGGCGTGGACCTCGCCGCCCACTATCGCCTGGACCTGGCCGACGCCAGCCAGCTGACCCTCAACGGCGCCTTCAACTACAGCAAGACCCAGGTCACCGACATCAAGGACAACCCCGGCCCACTGGCCGGCACCGGCATCACCCTGATCAATCGCGAAGCCCTGAGCTATGTGGAAAGCGCCTCGCCCAACAGCAAGCTGATCCTCGGTGCCGACTGGCGCAAGGGCGCCTGGCAGGCGAGCGTCAACACGATTCGCTACGGCACCTACACCCTCGACTCCAACCTTGGCGAAGCCCGCGACCAGACCTTTTCGGCGCAATGGGTGAGCAACGCCAGCCTGTCCTACGACATCAGCCAGGCGCTCACCCTGACCCTGGGCGGCAACAATATTTTCGACAGCTACCCGGACAAGATCGACGTGGCCAACCGCTTTGTCGGGGGGCGCGTGGCCTACCAGAGCATCTCCCCGGCCGGTGCCGAAGGCGCCTTCTACTACGTGAAAGCCGACTACCGCTTCTGACTCAACCAAGGAGTTCCCATGAGCTTTGATCCTGTGCGTTTTACCCAAGTGTTCGAACACGACTTTGCCCTGGCCAAGCAACTGCTGATCAAGCACCAGGTGTTGTCGAGCAATGAGGCGGGCAATATCAGCCTGCGTATTCCCGGCGAAGCACGGCTGGTGATCGCCTCGCTCAGCGGCGCCGACAGTGGCGTGGCGGCGATTGTCGATTTCGACCTGCAACACAGCCAGGGCAGCCTCACCGACAACCTCAAGGAAGTGGCGGCGCTGCACGTGGCGATCTACCGCGAGCGGCCCTTGGTGAATGCGGTGATTCACACGCACTCGCCGTATCTCACCGCCTTCGCGATTGCCGGGCGGGCGTTGCGCCCCCATGCCACGCAGTTGCTGGGGATTCTGGATGAAGATCAGGAGGTGCCGCTGACCGCATGGGGGCCGCGGTATGCGCCGGAGCCGGTGGTGGCGGCGTTACGTGAACATCCGCGTGCGCCGGCGGCGTTGCTGGCCAATCACGGGCCGTTTGCCTGGTCGGAACGGGACGTGCTGGCCGCGACACGGTTGTTGGTGAACCTGGAAGAAGCGGCCTACCTGACCTTCCTGGCGCAGCAGCTCGGTACGCCGCAGCCCTTTCCCAGCGGCGCGGCACAGCGGTCGCGCTTGGGCTGGAGTGCGACATGAGTGTGCTCACTCGTCGCCCTGATAAAAGTGGAAGGGGCGGTGCGACGATTCGACTTGCCTCCGGCCCTTACGACAGGTCACTTTGGCAGCGGGCGCTGTTGGTTATTTTTGCATTCGGCGCACTCCACGCCCACGCCGAACCCCTGCTGGAACGCGCCCAATCCCGTGGCACCCTCAACGTCTGCACCAGCGACGAATTCCCCCCCTTCAAGACCTTCGATGCCCAAGGCAAGCCCGGCGGGTTGATCCTGGACCTGATCGTCGACCTGCAACAGCAGCTGTCTGCCAAGGTCGGCCAGCCGCTCAAGCTGCAACTTGTGCCAGTCAATCCGCTCAACCGCTTGCTGTTCCTCGAACAGGGCCGTTGCGAGGTGCTGGTCACGTCCCTGCTCGACACTCCCGCACGGCGGCGCGAAGTGGATTTTGCCAGCCCGGGTTTCTACAGCTCGGCCGCCACCGTGTTTGCGCCGAAAAGCACCGCCGTGCCGGACTGGCAAAGCCTGCGCGGCAAGACCCTGTGTGCGCCCGCCACCAGTGTCTGGGTGCGCCCGTTTGAAACGCGCTACGGCGTGCAGTTCGCCTCGTTCAACGGCACGGCCGAAGTGCGCAAGGCGGTGGCCGACAGCCGTTGCCTGGGGGCGATGGGTGACGATGCGTTGTACAGCGCCCTGGCGCGCCAGCCGGAATGGGCCGACTACGAGGTCAAGCTGCCGGGCCAGGATCCGGCGCCGTGGGGCATTGCTTTGCGCAAGGGCCAGCCGGCGTTGTTGGCGGCGGTGTCGAGCATCGTCGAAGGCTGGCATGCCCAGGGCGTGATCATCGGCCTGGAACAGCGCTACGGCCTGGCGCCGAATGCCTGGGTAGCGCAGCAGCATGCGCGGGCCAGCCATGAGTGAGGCCAACCTGCGCCTGTGGCTGGAACAGCATGGCCTGTCGCTGAGCATCCTGTGGGACCCGATGGACCGCCAGCGCTTCCTGCTCGGCCTGGGCCTGACACTGTTGCTGTCGGTGGCAAGTATTGCCCTGTCCCTGGTGATCGGTGTGTGGGGGGCCGCCGGCCTGGGTTCGCGCCGCTCGCTGTGGCGCCGGTTGAGCGCGGGGTACGTCGCGTTGTTTCGCAACACGCCGCTGTTGGTGCAGCTGTTCTTTTTCTACTTCGGCGTCGGCGCCTGGCTGCCGCTGGCGGACGACACCAGTGTGCGGCTGCTCAACGGCACGCAATGGGCGATCATCGTGATCGCCCTGCACAGCGGCGCGTTCCAGGCCGAGAACCTGCGCGCCGGGATCGATGCCGTGCCCCGCGCCACCCTCGACGCGGCCGCCGCCCTCGGCATGCAGGGCACCACGGTACTGCGCCATATCGTACTGCCGCTGGCGCTGCGCAACAGCCTGCCGGCCATGGGCAATACGGTGGTGCAAACCATCAAGTCGACCTCGATTGCCTACGCGATTGCGGTGCCGGAATTGCTCTATGCGAGCAATCGGATCTGGTCGGACAACTTCAACGTCGCCGAGATGATGCAGGTGCTGTTGCTGGTCTGGTTGCTGCTGATCGGCACCAGCAGTTGGCTGCTGCGCCGCCTGGAAAACCACCTTCGCCTGCCAGGCCAGGAGTTGCCCGATGCTGCCTGAACCGTCCTGGCCCGCACTGTTGTGGCAGTGGGCGCCGGCGCTGCTGCAAGGCTTCGGCCTGAATATCCTCATGGGCGTCACCGCGATGCTGGTGGCCACGCTGGCCGGTGTCGTGCTCGGCAGCCTGCAGGTCAGCGCCCGGCCGCGCCTGCGTCGTGGTGCCGGGCACCTGAGCCGCCTGCTGCGCAACCTGCCGTGGCTGGTGGTGATGTTCTATGTGGCCTACCTGTTGCCCTATGAAGTGCACTGGGCCGGGCGCTGGTGGCAATTGCCGGATTGGCTCAAGGTCGCACTGGGCCTGGCGCTGCCCGCTGTCGGCTATGTCTCGGAGATCGTGCGCGGTGCCGTACGCGCGGTGCCGCTGGGGCAGTGGGAAGCCGCCCAGGCCCTGGGCATGCATCACGGCCAGGCGCTGCGCCACGTGATCATCCCGCAGACCCTGCCCAGCCTGGTGGCGCCGTGGATGAACCTGTATTGCGCGGTGACCATGTCCACCTCCCTGGCCAACCTGCTGGGGGTGGAAGAGCTGATGACCACCGTGCAATCGCACCTGTCCACGCAACTGCGCAACGACCTGCTGCTGCCCGCCTACGGCTTGGTGTTCATCGCCTTCTTTGTCTACATCTACCCCCTCTCCCGCCTGGCCAAACGGCTGGAGCGCACATGAGCACTGACCCCATGCATGACGATACCCTGCTGACCCAGTTGGGACGCGACCCCGCCAGCCACGAAGGCAGCGTCAACACCCCGGTGTATCGCAGCTCGACCTTTATCTGGCCCGACACCGGCACCCTCGAAAACCACCTGCAACAGGCCGCCGACCCGCACTATCGCGGGCATATCTACGGCCGTAACGGCAACCCCACCACCGCCGCCTTCGAAGACGCCGTGGCGCAGCTGGAAGGCGGCTTTCGCGGGCTGATCATGCCCAGCGGGCTGGCGGCGATTGTCGGCGCGGTGCTGGCGGTGGCGCGGGCCGGCGACCATATCCTGGTGACCGACAATTGCTATTGGCATGCGCGCCAGGTGTTTGACCAGATCCTGCCGCGCTATGGCATTGAGGCCACGTACTTCGCGCCGATGCTCGGTGCCGACATCGCCGGGTTGCTGCGCCCGAATACGCGCCTGGTGTACGCCGAAGCACCCGGTTCGAGCACCTTCGAGGTCCAGGACATTCCCGCCCTGGCCCGCGTCGCCCATGCCCACGGCGCACTGCTGATGCTCGACAACACCTGGGCCACGCCGCTGTTCTTCAAGGCGTTCGCCCATGGCGTGGACATCTCGATTCATGCCGCCACCAAGTACCTGGTGGGCCATAGCGACGCCATGCTCGGCGTGATCGTCACCACCCAGACCCTGTATTCGACGGTGCGCGAGACCGTCCGCCAACTGGGCTATATCGCCAGCGCCGACGACGCCTACCTGGGCCTGCGTGGCCTGCGCACCCTGGGTGTACGCCTGCGCCAGCACCAGCGCTCGGCGCTCACCGTCGCGCAGTGGCTGCAACAGCGTCCCGAAGTGGCCCAGGTGCTGCACCCGGCGCTGCCGGGGGCCATCGGGCACGACCTGTTCAAGCGTGACTTCCTCGGCTCCACCGGGCTGTTCGGCGTGGTCCTCAAGCCGCGCTTCGAGCCCCACACCAAGGCCTTCCTGGAAAGCCTGCGGTTGTTCGCCATGGGCGCCAGCTGGGGCGGTTTCGAGAGCCTGATTCGCCAACAGCAACGCCACCCTTCGGCACAGATTGAAGCGGGCGTGCTGCTGCGCCTGCACGTGGGCCTGGAAGCGGTCGAGGACCTGCTCGCCGACCTGCAACAAGGCCTCGAACGCCTAAGCGCCACCCCCCATTCACCAAGGAGTCTGCCATGAGCCAAACACTGCCCACCCACTACAGCATTTGCCCGCTGCTGGTTGCGTCCAATATTGCCGTTGAACTCGGTTGGCTGGACGAGGAATACCAACGCGTCGGCGCCGACGCGATCTACCTGCGCTCACTGCCCGATAACCTCGGTTGGCTGCCGCACTTCACCCATGGCGAAGCCCGCTTGATTCGCGATGGCGGCGCGGTGCCGGCCTTGTGGGCGCGCGCCGACCAGGCCGATACGTTGCTGGTGGCCAGCACCGCCACCCAACGCGCCGGGCAGATCCTGGTGCGTGCCGAGGGGCGTATCCGCCAGGTCGCCGACCTGTTCGGCAAGCGCATCGGCGTGCCGGTGAGCCGCAACACGGCGCGGGTCGATGTGCTCAAGGCGCTGGCCGAGCATGGCCTGTTCAATGCCCTGCAACTGGCCGGGCTGGAGCCGTCGCAAGTGCGCCTGATCGAGCTGGAGGATGAAGGTGATCCGCAGACCTTGCTGCCGGCCGTGCGGCCTTCGGCGTTCTGGTCGCAACTGCATGGGCTGCATGGCAAACCCGGGCATGAGGTGCAGGCCCTGGCCGAAGGCCGTGTGGATGCGCTGCATGTCGCGGCCGGGCATGTGCCGGCGCTGCTCGCCAGCGGTGAATTCACGGTAATCGAAGACCTGGAACGCTACCCGGACTGGACCCTGAAAAACCACAACGGCCCCTACGCGACCACCGTCAACCGTGCCTTTGCCGAAGAGCATCCCCAGGTGGTCGTGGCGTTCCTGCGCGCCGCGATCCGCGCCGGGCGCTGGATCAACCAGCACCGCGATGCCGCCGCCGAGCTGTTCACCCGCGTGACCTTCCTGCCGGACGCCGGGTTTATCCGCCGTGCCATCGCCGAGCTGGATTTTGTACCGAACCTGGCGCCGCAGAACCTGGCGGCCCTGGAGCTGAAGAAGGACTTCCTGGTGCAACGCGGCTTCCTGCAGAACGACTTCAGCGTGCACGAGTGGGCCCAACCCGGGTTTCTCGCCCAAGCCCACGCCGGGCTTTAACGCCACACCTTTGCCAAGGACAGACAATGATTGCTCAGTACCGCAAGACCCTGCTGGCCAGCCTGCTGGTCGCCGATTCAAGCTGGGCGGCGCAGGCCGCCGATTCCACCGAACCGCAACTGAGCAAAGTCGAGGTGGTCGGTGCCCGCGTGACCGAAGCCAGCGCCGCCATCGGCGAAGACAGAATCAGCAATACCCTGAGCATCTCGCACCAGGCGTTGCTGTCGGCGCCGGCCGGCACTTCGGGGCTGAAAATGCTCGAGGCGCTGCCCGGTTTCAACGTGCAGGTCAACGATGCGCTGGGCCTGTATGAGTTCGGCAACTCGGTGTTCGTGCGCGCCTTCAACCTGCAGCAGATCGGCTTTTCCATCGACGGTGTGCCCCTGGGCCGTACCGATCAGTTCGGCGGCAGCCCGATCTATCGCTACGTCGACAATGAAAACACCGAGCGGGTCACCGCCTCCACCGGCGCGGGCGACGTGTCGCAATCGGGCTATGCGTCCCTGGGCCCGTATGTGGATTACCAGACCAGCAACCCCACGCTCGAGCCGGGCGCCAGCCTGTCCTACACCCTCGGCAGCGACAGCCTGCGGCGCAGTTTCGTCAAGCTGCAAAGCGGCGAATACCAGGGCCTGTCGGCGTATTTCAGCCGCTCGAAAATCGACGGCGACCTGTGGCGCGGCCCCGGCACCATCGACCGTGAACACCTGGAAGCCAAGGTGCGCTATCGCTTCGGTGAACGTGACGAGGTGTGGCTGCGCGCCGTGCACAACGCGTTCTACGACTACGACTCGCCCTACGTGAGCAGCGCCCAGTACGACGGCAGCGCCAATGACCCGTTCGGTCGCTCGGGCCGTTACTTCGCCTACCTCGGCAGCCTGCCCGACTTACCCGAGAGCGTGCCCGGCGTGCGCTACAGCAACACCAACTACAACCAGTTCTACAAACAGGCGGTGAACCAGCGCCGCGACACCTTGTACAGCCTGGGCGGCCAGTTCGAGATCCGCCCGGACCTGCTCAACTACACCACCCTCTACTACGAGGCCAAGAAGGGCTTTGGCGTGTCCCCCGAGGCCTACGCAACTTCCCTGGCGCTGCACACTGCCGAAAACACGGTGGATGGCCTGTTTGCCCCACGGGGCGTGCAATACGGTTTGTCGTCCCTCAGCGGCCACCGCTTCGGCGGGCGCACCGGGCTGCAATGGGACATCGGCCAGCACCAGATCGACACCGGTGTGTGGGCCGAGACCGATGTGTTCAACCGCCAGCAGGCGCGCTACAACCTCACCGACGGCAGCCCGGCCGGCGAGCCGCTGCTCAATGAGCCGGTGCACCTGCAAGGGGATTTCAGCTCCACGCGCAATTCGTTGCAGTACCACCTCAAGGACACCTGGACCCTGCTCGACGACCGCCTGCGCCTGCAGTTCGGTTTCAAGAGCCTGCACCTCAAGTACCGCATCGAGGGCTATCGCAACGCCGGCGACTACATCAACGACCGCCAGCCGCGCCTGGCCACCCAGTGGAACGACGCCTTCCTGCCCCAGGCCGGGCTGGTCTACAACCTCACCGATGACACCCAGGTATTTGCTTCCTATTCGGAAAACATGGCCCTGCCCCGTGGCGCCGACGACATCTTCCGCGCGGCCAGCCCCAGCGCGCCGCCACCGGAGGCGGAGCGGGCGAAGAACTACGAGGTGGGCTATCGCATCAACCGGCCGACCTTCAACGCGGCCTGGGCGCTGTACCGCACCGACTTCGATAACCGCCTGCAAGCCTTCGCCTCAGCCGTGCCCGGCAGCAGCCAGGTGGAAACCTACTACCAGAACGTCGGCAAAGTGCAGGCCTACGGCAGCGAGCTGAGCGGGCAATGGAAACCCCCGATCCTGGCCGACAAGGTGGTGCTCAACGGCAACCTGACCTACAACACCTCCACGTTCCGGAACGACGCCGGCGGCCTTTCGATCAAAGGCAACGAGGTGCCCGACAGCCCGCGCTGGCTTGCCCAGGCCGGGGTTACCTATGAACTGGCGCCATGGGCACTGCTGAACTTTTCGGCACGCTATATCGGCGAGCGCTACAGCAACTTCACCAACAGTGAATCGGTGCCCGGCTACACCCTGTACAACGCCTACCTGGATCTGGGGGGCGAGCGCCTGCACTACGGCCCGCTGAAGAATGTGAAGTTACGGTTCAATGTCGACAACCTGTTCGACAAGGATTACCTGGGCTACATCCTCACCAGCACCAGTGGCCCCGCCGTGTTCCGCCCGGGTTCGCCGCGCACCTTCCAAAGCACCTTGAGCATGGAGTTCTGAGCATGAACAAGCGCCTGCTGCTGCTCGCCCTGCTGCCACTGCTGGCCCACGCCGACACCGCCGTCAGTCCCACCACCCTGGCCTTGCACCAGCGCTTGCTGGTGCTGGACAGCCACCTGGATACACCGCTGACCCTGACGCGCCCCGGCTGGAACATCCTCGAGCGCCACGACTATCGCCAGGACGGCAGCCAAGTCGACCTGCCGCGCATGCGCGAAGGCGGCCTGGATGGGGGGTTCTTCGCCGTCTACACCCCCCAGGGCCCACGCACCGAGGAAGGCCGCGCCTACGCCAGCGCCTATGGCCTGGCCACCCTCACCCGCATCCGCGATGTGATCGACCGCAACCCCGACAGCTTCGCCCTGGCCCTGACCGCCGCCGACGCCCGGCGTATCGCGGCCCAAGGCAAGCGCGTGGTGTTTATCAGCATGGAAAACGCCGATCCACTCAGCTCCGATCCCGAGTTGCTCGACACCTACTACCGCCAAGGCCTGCGCATGCTCGGCCTGGTGCATTTCATGAACAACGACCTGGCCGACTCGGCCACCGCGCTGCCGGAATGGAAAGGCCTGAGCCCCAAGGGCCGCGACCTGGTGCAACGAGCCAACCGCCTGGGCATCCTGCTCGACGTGTCCCACGCCAGCGACGCGGTGTTCGACCAGATGCTGGCGCTGTCCAGCGCCCCGCTCATCGCCTCCCACTCCAGCAGCCGCGCGGTCAACCCGCACCCACGCAACCTCGACGACAACCGCGTGCGCCAACTGGCGGCCAAGGGCGGGGTAATCCAGGTCAACGCCTACAGCGACTACCTGATCCCCCTCACGCCCAACCCGGATCGCAACAAAGCCATGGCCGCGCTCGGCGCACGCTTCCACAACCTTGCCGCCCTCAGCCCGGAACAGGTCAAGGCGCTCTATCAGGAACGCGACAGCCTCAACCAGCGCTTCGCCCAACCCAAGGCCAGCCTCGATGTGTTCATGAAGCACCTGTTGCACCTGCTGGAAGTGGCCGGCCCGGACCACGTCGGTATCGGCGCCGACTGGGACGGCGGCGGTGGCGTAAGCGGGCTGGACGATGTGAGCCAGTTGCCGGTGATTACCCAGCGGTTGCTGGATGCCGGGTATAGCGAACAGCAGGTGGCCAATATCTGGAGCGGAAATTTGCTGCGGGTGTTACAGGCGGCGCAGGATCAGCAGCGACCATAGTTCAACGCGCGGGTATCCAACCTCTTGGAAAAAGCCGCCTTGGGCGGCTTTTTCCAGCCCCCTTCGTCCTACGACTTGAGAGCAACGTGTGATAACGGTAGATTCGCCTCGCTTACAGAGTCGAAACACACCCTATTTTTCAAGGATGAAGGCGTTCTATGGATCACCAGAAGTTGCTGCTTGAAGTCAAAGACGAATTCATCTGGTTGGTGAAGAATGTCGAAGCCAGCACGGCAATGGGTCTGTTCGACGTCCACAGGATCTCAGAAAAAGTCGTTCTGCCCCTATTCCAAACCATCATGGGCTGGCCGGACCTGCGTAACCTCAACGAAGAGAAAGAGGACTACCCAGCCATCGACCTGGGGGATGAGGTCAAACAGATCGGCATCCAAATATCTGGCACCACCACCCTGACAAAAGTAAAGAACACACTGGCAAAGTTCTTGAACCACGACCTGGACAAAACCTACACACGGGTCATCGTCTATGTGCTGACCAATAAACAGCAAAGCTATTTTCAAAAGGCTATTGATGAAGTGGTGGGAAGCCGGCTGGCATTCAATGCCAAGACGGATATTCTCGACTACACCGACCTGCTGAAAAAGGCTGCCAAGCTAACGCCAGAACCGCTTCTGGTGGTATGGAAGATACTTAAAAGTTATCGCCATGCTGAAGACCCCGCGCACCGTCCCGTTTGGTTGCTCAGGACTGAAGTCTCCCAAGAGGAAATCCCGCCGTTCACTCCCCGCTGGTTGTTTTTCGCCGAACGTAAGATTCCGCTGCTGGGGCGTGGCGGTGACTTGGACGTACTGGCGGACTTCATGGAAAGCCCGTCGCCATTCAGTTGGTGGACGCTGTGTGGTCCCGCGGGAATTGGCAAGACGCGCTTGGCCCATGAACTTGAGCTCAAGTACAAAGATAACTGGTATTGCGGCTTCACCGACGCGAAAAACCTACCGACCGTCGAGCAACTTCAACAATTGCAACGCCCCACTCTGCTGGTGTTCGATTATGCGGCACGGGACTCTGAAGCGCTCAAGGCATTGTTAAGAATGTGCTGCGCACTGGGCGATAGCCTGAGTTCGAAGTTGCGTGTGTTACTGCTTGAGCGAGAAGCAAATGAAAACGCAGACTGGTGGAAAGAGCTGGTCCTCACTGAAAGCACCACCGCGACATTGATTAGAAACAATCAGTACCAGGCGCCGCGCGAACTGACCGCGCTGAGTGCACAGGCTGGCGAGATATTACGGGCCTGGCTAGAAGCCGGAGCACCAGCGGTCGTGGAGCAACTGCCACCGCCGTCCTCACCGTTCTGGACGCAGGTCATGCACGTCAGCGAAGGCCGTCCTTTGTTGATTGCGCTGATTGCAGGGGCGTTTAGCCGAGCGCCAAATGATACTCACGTGCCCGCCTTGCGCGAGTTGCTGCTGCCGGTGCTGCAACGTGAGGCGCAGCGCTGGAAAACCAGATGCAATGACACAGGTCTGTTTCCAAGGCTCGTGCAGTTGCTCGCAGTGGCCACTCTTATTCGCGGCCTGGATATCCTCCAGGAGGATCACCGGGTACTTGTTCGAACCGGCGATGATGAGTCGGACTACCTGCTGGTCAAAGACCCCAAGACCCAGACATATCGGATCCCCACCGTCGAAGACTTGAGACAGCATGAGCACATCTTCGAACTGTTGAGCACACAACAGCAACAACTCTGGGATGACCTTGCGCAGCTGATTCCTGCAACACAGTTAGCGCCGACTACCAAAGCAGCCTTAGAGGTCTGCCCTCCGAGAGGCATCCTGCAGCCCGACCTGATCGGCGAGTTCTTTATCGATGAATTGTGGCGCCCTCAAATGCAGTTCGCGCCCGCTACCGCACTGCCGACTCTAACCGACGCCTCGCTTGAGGCTATCTTGAGTTCGGCATGGACTCTCCACCCTTACAACCTGCTCGAAACCCTGGATGCGTTGAAAAAAACCACGATCTGCCTCCCAGGATATCTGCGTCTACTCGACATGCTGACGGCGGTCGCCTGTAAGGTGCCGACAACTCATAAGTTTGCGCTGAGCCTACTCGCACGGCTGCTTTATAACGCGATGATCAAACTCGGCACGCAAAAACCGTCTGCGGCGCAAATCAATCGTACTTGCGAGCTATTATCCAGGCTGGCACAACACTTCCCCGCCGATCGAGAAGTGGCGTACCGGCAGCTCAAAGCGCTTATGCACCTGATCGTTGACCCAGTCAAGAAACAAGTCGACGTAGCGCGTGCGCGCGCAGTCAATCTGGAAGCCAGGCAGTTCGTCACCGAAGTCATAGAACATCCAGACGACAAGTTTGAGCTCTTCTGGGGGGACGCTATTGTGAACGTTGCCATGGCAGCTATACAAAACCACCATGAAGAGATGCTGGCTGAGGCGCTGGTTTCTGCCCAAATCCTCCAAACGAATTTTGGCGCTTCCTCTGAGCTGAACACACTCCTGGCGCGTCTTTACAAAGAAGTCGCCAAGTACCTTAGTGAGCCCTTGGGCGATACTTACTCGCTAAGTAGCCAACTGATCCCGCTGGCCAAACGCTGCCTTCCTTTGCTGGCACCACAGGTGGGACAGGGCATTGAACAAGGAAACCTGGACCAACCTTTCCACGTCAGTTCAACTTGGGCATTGGTCAATATCATGTACGCATACGCGAAACTAAAAACGCCAGCAAAGGTACTCGAACTGCATCCTGAAATAGAACGCTACGTCGCACGGGTCAGCGACCCGGCAGTCGCAATCGCCATGGAGGCCAAAGCGGTATTCAACGCGCAGACTGCGCGACTGCTTGAAAATGACCTACGAAGCGCTTTAGCCCTGGCGAGTCAAATCCAAGTGGTATTCAACGTGTCTTATTCGAATGAAGCAGGCCAGGCGCACTTGTCACTATGGGGACGAAGCCTCAGCCTCACGCTGGCAGCACGCGACTGCGAGGGTTTTCTCGGCAACTGCGAAAAACTTTTCACTCTCTGCCCGCTACTCAGTGACGATGACGGCGTGGTGTGGATGCTTGCCCAAAACCTGCAGCTAATTCGTGAAGGTATAGCTGTACTGTCTATCGAGCAAATTTGCCTTGCAAAATTTACCCGGCATTTATCGGCCTTTGGCAGCCAAACAGGACGTTGCACGAACCTCTTTTTTGCGAACACCTTGACCCTCGCCTGTAAAGACTTCAACAACAAGAAAGACGATCTCCGAAATCTTGAGCAATTGTTCCTATTCGTCAAAAAACGGCTTGAGTTCGACGAGCTGTCCGAGTGTCTGTACGCTGCGTTGTTTGATTACTGGATATCCAAGGGCAAACCCGCATCAATTGCGTTGTTTGGGTGTTGTGAAATCTCCAGCGGTGTAGACAGCAACCTTCGTATACGCATCACGGCTGATGATCTGTCAGTGCTGAGTGACAAGACAATGAAGTTCATCTCGCTAGCAAATCCATAACGCGCTTCCAAAACCGTTCGACGCTGAACTGCTGTACAGACTTCGCCATATTTACTGCCACCCTCCCCCCATCACCTTATACAAACTCACCCGATTACTCTGCTCCGCCAGGCGCAGGGTGATCAGGTCCTGCTGGGCGCTGTACAGCGAGCGTTGGGAATCCAGGGCTTCGAGGTAGCTCTGCGAGCCGGCGCGGTAGAGCGCGTCGGACAGGTCGTAGCTCTTCTGGCTCGCCTCGGTCAACGCTTGCTGGGCGGTGAGACGCTGGTCCAGGGTGCTGCGCACGGCCAGGGCGTCGGCGACTTCCTTGAATGCGGTTTGCAGGGTTTGCTGGTAGGTCTGCACCTGGATCTCTTTCTCGACCTTGGCCGCATCCAGGGTCGCGCGGTTACTGCCGGCATCGAAGATCGGCAGGCTGATGCTCGGGGCGAAGGTCCACGCGCCGCTGCCGGCCTTGAACAGGCTGGACAGTGACGCACTGGCGGAGCCCGCATTCGCGGTGAGGCTAATGCTGGGGAAAAACGCCGCGCGGGCCGCGCCAATGTCGATGTTCGCGGACTTGAGGCTGTGCTCCGCCGCCAGTACGTCGGGGCGCCGCTGCAACAGGCTCGACGGCAGCTCGGCCGGCACCTGCACCAACGCCGCTGCCGATCGCAGGTGGGCGTCGGGCAGCAAGGCGTCGGGGATGTCGCTGCCGACCAGCAGGCGCAGGGCGTTACGGTCCTGGAGGATCTGGCTCTGATACTCGGCCACATCGACCCGCGCCGATTCGACGGTGGTTTGCGCCTGGGCCACGGCCAACGCCGTGGAGCCACCCAGGGCGTGGCTGCGCTGGGTCAGTTCGTAGGTGGACTGCTGACTGGCCAGGGTCTCTTCGGCCAGTTGCAGGTGCTCGTTGTCGGCGGCCAGGGTCAGCCAGGCGGTGGCCACTTCTGCCACCAGGCTGATTTGCGTGCTGCGCCGGGTTTCGGTCAGCGCCAGGTAGTCTTCCAGCGCTTCGTCCTGCAGGTTCTGCACGCGGCCGAACACGTCGACCTCATAGCTGCTCAGGCCCAATTGCGCGCTGTAGTCGTGGCTGGTGACGGCCGTGCCGCCGCTGGACAGCGAGCCCGGCGTGCGGCTGTGGGTACCGCTGACGCTGGCGTCGAGGGTCGGGAACGCCGCTGCGCGCTGGATGCGGTATTGCGCCTGGGCCTTCTCGATATTCAGGCTGGCCAGGCGCAGGTCGCGGTTATTGGCCAGGGCCAGGGTTTGCAGGTGTGCCAGGCGGCGGTCGGTAAAGAACTGCTGCCACTGGATGTCGGCCGGCACCTCACCCTGCACACCCGCTTGCCATTCGCCAGGCACCGGTGCCTCGGGTTGCTGGTAGTGTGGCGCCAGGTTGATGCAGCCACTCAAGACCACTGCGGCCACTAACGGGAAGAGAAAGCGGGTCATGCGTCACCTTTTTCGACAATGGGCGTCGTGCTGACACGGCCAAAGCGGCGACGGATCAACACAAAAAACAGCGGTACAAAGAAGATCCCCAGCACCGTGGCGCTGAACATGCCGCCCAGCACACCGGTGCCGATGGCCCGGCGCCCGGCGGAACCTGCGCCACTGCTCACGGCCAGGGGCAGCACGCCGAACATGAAGGCCAGGGACGTCATCAGGATCGGCCGCAGGCGCTGGCGCACGGCGATCAGCGTCGCCTCGCGCAGGCTGTTGCCCTGCTCCTGCAGGTGCTTGGCAAACTCGACGATCAGGATCGCGTTCTTCGCTGCCAGCCCTACGGTGGTCAGCAGGCCGACCTGGAAGTACACGTCATTGCTCAACCCCGTAAAGCGAGTGGCCCACACCGCGCCGACGATACCCAGGGGCACTACCAGGATCACCGAGAACGGCACCGACCAGCTCTCGTACAGCGCGGCCAGGCACAGGAACACAAACAGGATGGACACCGCATACAGCAACGGCGCCTGGGACCCGGAAAGACGCAACTGGTACGACTGGCCGGTCCACTCGTAGCCGATGCCATCGGGCAGTTGCCGGGCAATCGCCTCCACCGCGTCCATCGCCGCGCCGGAGCTCACACCGGGTGCCGGGTCGCCGACCACTTCCAGGGAGGATGTGCCGTTGTAGCGCTCCAGCAACGGCGAGCCATAGCTCCAGGCACTGCTGGCAAATGACGAAAACGGCACCATTTCATCGTTGCTGTTGCGCACGAACCAGTGGTCCAGATCGGCCGCTTGCATCCGCGTGCTGGCTTCGCCCTGCACGTAGACCTTCTTCACGCGGCCCTGGTTGAGGAAGTCGTTCACATAGGTACCGCCCAACGCCGTGGACAAGGTGCTGTTGATGTCGCTGGTGCTCAGGCTCAGGGCCCCGGCCTTGCGGTCATCGATGCTGATTTTGAGTTGCGGTGCATCGTCCAGGCCATTGCTGCGCACGCCCAGCAGGCGCGGGTCTTGCCTGGCCAGCGCGATGAACTGCTCGCGCGCCGCCACCAATGCGTCGTGGCCAAGACCGGCGAGGTCCTTGAGCTGCAAATCAAACCCCGAGCTCTGGCCCAGGCCACGCACGGCGGGCGGTTGCATCACGAATACATCGGCATCGCCGATGCTTGCCAGGGCCAACGTGGCACGTTGGGCAATCGTGGCGGCATCGTCCGAGCGCTCACTCCAGTCCTTCAAGCGAATAAACGCCCGTGCGGTGTTCTGGCTGTTGCCGCCCATGCCCAGGCCGCTGATGCTGATCATCGCCTCGACTTCCGGCTGCTTGAGCATGTACGCCTCGAACTGCTGCAACACCGCCTGGGTGCGGCTGTCGGTAGCGCCCACCGGCAGCTGGATTTGCGCCATGAGAATGCCCTGGTCCTCATCCGGCAGAAACGAAGTAGGCAAGCTGGCATAACCCGCCGCCATGGCTGCGGCGATCAGCACATACACCACCAGGCTGCGCCATGAGCGTTGCAGGACAGCGCCGACCAACGCTTCATAGGCGCTGGAACAGCGTTCGAAGGAACGGTTGAACCAACCGAAGAAGCCCCGTTGAACCGCATGCCCCGGCTTGAGCAGCGTGGCGCACAGTGCCGGCGTGAGGGTCATCGCCACCACCACCGACAGCACCATGGCCGAGACGATGGTCACCGAGAACTGCCGATAGATGATCCCGGTGGAACCGCCAAAAAACGCCATGGGAATAAACACCGCGCTCAGCACCAGGGCGATGCCGACCAGTGCACTGGTGATTTCATCCATCGATTGACGCGTGGCCGCCAGGGCCGACAAGCCCTGCTCGCTCATCACCCGTTCGACGTTTTCCACCACCACAATCGCATCGTCGACCAGCAAGCCAATGGCCAGGACCATGGCAAACATGGTCAGGGTATTGATCGAGTAACCGAACAACGCCAGCACACCAAACGTGCCCAGCAACACCACCGGCACAGTGATCGCCGGGATCAGCGTGGCCCGCAGGTTTTGCAGGAACAGGAACATGATCAGCACCACCAGCACGATGGCCTCGCCCAGGGACTTGACCACTTCCTCGATGGACAGGCTGACAAAGGGCGTGGTGTCGTAGGCGATCACGTTCTTCAATTGCATTTCGGTGGGGTAAAACGGCGCCAGTTCCTTGAGCTTGGCCTTGACCGCCTCGCCCACCTCCAGCGCATTGGCGCCCGCCGCCAGTTGCACGCCCATGGCGGCGGCCGGCTTGCCGTTGAGGGCCGAGTTGATGTCATAGCTCTCGCTGCCCAACTCCACGCTTGCCACATCACCGAGTAGCACGACCGCGCCGTCGCTGCTCGACTTGACCACCACGTTGCGGAACTCCTCGGCCGTCTGCAGTTTGCTGCGCGCGCTGATGGTGGCATTGAGTTGCTGGCCCTTCACCGCCGGCAATGCGCCGAGTTGGCCGGCTGACACTTCGGTGTTCTGCGCCTCCAGCGCGGTGCTCACATCCGACGGCATCAGCGCGTATTTTTCCAGCAGCGCCGGGTCCAGCCAGATGCGCATGGCGTAGCCCGAACCGAGGGTCTGTACGTCGCCCACGCCGTCGATACGGCTGATGGAGTCGAGCAAGGTGCTGGAGATGTAGTCACCGATCTGGGTGCCGGTGACGCTGGGGTTGTCCGAGGCCAGGGCGGCAATCATCAGGAAGTCCGAGCCGCCCTTGGTCACGGTCAGGCCTTCGCTCTGCACCGACTGCGGCAAGCGCGACTCGGCCTGTTGCAGCTTGTTCTGCACCTGCATCTGCGCTACATCGGGGTCGGTGCCGGCGCCAAAGGTCAGGCTGATACTGGCGCTGCCCGCCGAACTGCTGGAGGCCGACATATAGGTCAGGTTGTCCAGGCCTTTCATCTGTTGCTCGATGACCTGGGTCACCGAGTCTTCGACGGTCTTGGCCGAAGCGCCGGTGTAGGTGGCGGAAATACGCACGGTGGGCGGCGCGATGTCCGGGTACTGCTCCAGCGGCAACTGGCTGATGGATAACGCGCCGCCGAGCATGATCACGATGGCGATGACCCAGGCGAAAATCGGTCGATCGATAAAGAAACGCGCCATGTTCAACCCTCCTGCGCCAGGGCGCCGGCATCGGCGGCCTGGGTCTGGACCATGGCGCCGATGCGGACTTTCTGGCCACCTTCGACGATCACCTGGTCACCGGCCTGCAAACCCGCCGTCACCCACCACTGGTTGCCCACGGCGCGGTCAACGCTGAGCACGCGTTGCTCGACCTTGCCGTCAACCACCAGCAACACCGAGGTCACGCCGCTGGCGCTGCGGCTTACGGCTTTTTGCGGGATCAGGATCGCCTGGTCATCCCGGGCCTGCTCCAACACCCCACGCACGTACATGCCGGGCAGCAGCACATGCTCGGGGTTGTCGAACACCGCACGCAAGGTCACGGTGCCGGTGCCCTGGTTGACGCTGACCCCGCTGAACTTGAGGCGGCCGTCGTGGTTGTAGGTGCTGCCGTCATCCAGTTTGAGGCTGATGCGCGCCTCGCCGTCGCCGTTGGCCTGCAACACGCCACGGGCCAGGTCGCGCTTGAGGGCCAGCAATTCAGTGGTGGACTGGGTCACATCCACATAGATCGGGTCGAGTTGCTGCACGGTAGTGAGTGCGGTGTCCTGGTTGGCCACCACCAGTGCGCCGGGGGTGACCGTGGACGTCTCGATACGCCCGGCCACCGGCGAGCTGATGCGGGTGTAGGCCAGGTTGATGCGGGCAGTGTCGAGGTCGGCCTGGGCCACCTGGACGTCAGCGGCGGCGGTCAGCAGGGTGGCCTGGGAATCTTCGTTGGTTTGCTGGCTGATGGCGTCGATCTTCACCAACCGGGCGTTACGCGCGGCGGTGGTCTGTGCCGACTTCAAGGTGGCGCGCGCCTTGGCCAGGCTCGCCTGGGCCTCAGCCAATGCCGCCTTGTAGGGTGCCGCATCCAGTTGGTACAGCGCCTGCCCGGCCTTGACCTCGGCGCCTTCGACAAACAGGCGCTGCTGCACGATACCGCCGACCTGCGGGCGAATCTCGGCGACCATAAACGCCTGGGTGCGCCCGGCCAGTTCAGTGGTCATGACCTGGCGCTTGGGCTGCACAGTGATCACCGAGACCTTGGGGGTGGCGACTGCGGGCGCGGGGTCGCCAGACGAGCAGCCGCCGAGCAGCACCAGAATGATGAACGACAGGAGTACCGCGGCGGTTACCAGGTATTTGGCGAAAAGTTTGGTCGACATAGTTGCCTCTGCAAGACGGGGTGGTGCAAGCCTTACCGTCATGCTGCTGGGCAAATGTGCAGGAAAATTGAAGATTGCCCGCCCGGGTTGAATCTTTCCTCCCTGGGGCCCTAAATGGGCGGGTCCACTCTTTTACGGCCCTTGTTCATGAAGTTGAGTATCTCCACCAAACTGTTTGTCGCCGTATCGGCCGGCGTGCTGCTGGTCATCCTCAGCATGGGCCTGGCCACCAGTTGGAGTTTTGGCCGCGGGTTCCTTGGCTATATCAATGAACAGGCGCTGGAGCGCATGGCCACGGTGGTGCCGCGCCTGGCCAGTGCTTATGCGCGCGAAGGCAATTGGGCGTTCATGCGCAACCGCCCGGATCGCTGGTTCGACATCATGCGCCCAGACCCCGACGAAGAACGGGTCACCCATGACCTACGTACACCGCTGGCCTCGGACTTGACCGGTGCGCTGTTTCGCATCGCCCTGCTCGACAAGGACCGCAAGCGCGTCACCGGCTACACCGCGATTGGTGAGGATGCGCTGGTGAGCCCCATTGTGGTCGCGGGCGAAACCGTGGGCTGGCTGGCCGTGACCCCGTTCCAGAGCGTGACCGAAGCCGGTGGCGAACGCTTCCAGCAATACCAGCTGCGCACCAGCCTGGTGATGGGCGTGTTCTCGCTGCTGCTGGCGATGCTGATTGCCTGGTGGATCGCACGCACGCTACTGGAGCCGGTCAAGCGCGTGGCCGCCGCCACCCACCGCCTGGCCAGCGGCGACTACAGCAGCCGCGTGGCCGTGGCCTCCAACGACGAAGTCGGCCAACTGGCCCGCGACTTCAACCAGTTGGCCTATACCCTGGAGCGCAACGAAAAAATGCGCCGGGAGTTCATGGCTGATGTCTCCCACGAACTGCGCACGCCGCTGTCGGTGCTGCGCGGCGAGCTGGAGGCGATCGAGGACGGTGTGCGCAGCCTGGACCCGAATACGATGAAATCCCTGCTCGGCGAAGTCGGCATGCTCAGCAAGCTGGTGGATGACCTGTATGAGTTGTCCCTGGCGGATATCGGTGCGCTGACCTACCGCAAGGCCCCATGCATGCTCAACGACGTGCTCGAAAACAGCCTGGCGATGTACCGGGAACGCTTCGCTGCCCGCCAGTTGCAGCTCGACCTGGAGCTGCCGCGCGAGCCCGTGGAGCTGCTGGCGGATGCCAGTCGCCTGCAGCAATTGTTTTCCAACCTGCTGGAAAATTCGCTGCGCTACACCGACGTCAACGGCAGGTTGCGCCTCAGTGTGGGGGTCGACCGCGACACGGTGCGTATCGACTTTCTCGACTCCGGGCCGGGCGTGTCCGCAAGCCAGTTGCCACGCTTGTTCGAGCGGTTCTACCGCGGCGAGTCATCGCGCAACCGCGAGCATGGCGGCGCCGGCCTGGGCCTGGCAATCTGCCGCAGCATCGCCAACGCCCACGATGGCAGCCTGGTTGCCGACCACTCGCCCTACGGCGGCCTGTGGCTGACCCTGCGCCTGCCCCGGAGCCTGTGAACCATGCACGATGAACCGCCGATCCTGATCGTCGAAGACGAACCCAAGCTCGCCGCCCTGATGCGCGACTACCTGGAGGCCGCCGGCTATACCACCCGGTGCCTGGACAATGGCCTGCACGTGGTGCCCGCCGTGCGTGCCCACGAGCCCAGGTTGATCCTGCTCGACCTGATGCTGCCCGGCCGTGACGGCATGCAGCTGTGCCAGGACCTGCGCGGTTTCAGCGCGGTGCCGATCATCATGATCACCGCCCGCGTCGAAGAAGTGGACCGCCTGCTCGGCCTGGAACTGGGCGCCGACGACTACATCTGCAAACCCTTCAGCCCCCGTGAAGTGGTGGCCCGGGTCAAGGCCATCCTGCGCCGCAGCCCGCAGCTGCTCGGCACCGGCGCGCCGCGCCTGCTGATCGACGAAGCCCGCTACCAGGCCTCGCTGGACGGCATCGCGCTGGACCTCACGCCCCTGGAACTGCGCCTGCTCAACACCTTCGCCCGCGCCGCCGGCCGCGTGTTTTCCCGCGACCAGTTGCTGGATCACCTCTACTCCGACCACCGGGTGGTCACCGACCGCACGGTGGACAGCCATATCCGCAACCTGCGGCGCAAGCTGGAACAGGTATGCCCGGGGGAAACCCCGATTGAGTCGTTGTATGGGGTGGGGTATCGGTTTCAGTTGGCTGAAAAGCAGCCACAGGCCTGACAACACCCCTTCCCACATTGGGTTCTTCGGTGCTTGGAAGATTGAGGTTACATCGGCGTGCTGCTGATAACCCGCAGCGCCAACCCCTCGTACGCATCCAGGGTAATGGTGAACTCGCCCTCCGCCGTCAGGTCGCCCTCCACCCGTTCGTTGATGATGTCCACCACCATCCCCGCCGCGATATCCGGCAGGTTCAGGGTTTCGGTGATCGGCGTGGCGCCGAAGTTCAGCGCGGTGATTTGCGTGCCTCTGCCGGCCGGCAATTCGTGGACCATGATCAACAGGCCGGGGTTCTGCACGTCGGGCACCAGTATCTGGCGGCTGGCGGCGATGTCGTAGGCGCGGCGCACGGCGAGGATCTTTTGCAGTTGCGAGGCGAACGAGTCCGGGTCCTGCAACTGGCTGTTGAGGCTGCCGTAGAGGCTTTTCGAGCGTGGCATCTGGCCGGCCGACAATGCTGCGTCAGGGTTCAGATCCACCAGGTCGTACGCGCCGCGATGAATCCAGCGGGTATCGCCATCCTGCATCAAGTGCGCGACTTCCTCGGCGGCCAACGGCAGCGCGCCTACCAGGTCCCAGCCGGACAAGGCGAACACCCCGGGCTGCATGGCGTTGTACATCACCAGCAGTAAATGGATCTGGCGAATCTGTTGAATGTCGGCAGCACTGATTGCCTCCAGGTCGCGAATGCCCAGCGCCGCCGTGATGATGCTGGCGGTGGTGCAGGACACGCCATTGGTCACGAACTTGAGGTTATACGGCGCATGCTCGCCGGCCAGGCGTTCGTACATCTGCTCGCGGATGTGCTCGCGCAGGATATTGCCGGGGAATGTCTGCCCCTGGTAAAGGAAGGTGTCGTGGGCATGCAGGGTCCAGAAGTGCACCAGCTCCAGGGTCAGCTCATCGTGGTTCTGCAACGCGTGGATCAGCGAGCCGGGGTCGATGCCCTGGCGGTGCATTTCACGCAGCATCAGGCGCAGGAATTCGGCATCGCCCATCAACAGCGCGTGCTGGTACGCCGGGCGGGTGATGAAGTCATAGGACAGGTCGGCGCCGCCATGGGACATCGACGCAATGTCATCCACCGTGAGGTTCAACTCCTGGAAGCTGAAACCGCCGGCCTTGCGAATCGCCCCGCCCAGCAACTGGTTGCCGGTGATCGACAGCGGATGGCTCTCGGACCAGGCCGTGCCATCGAGGGTGCGTTCCACGCCGAGGAAACCATTGGCGTCCAGGCGCAGGATTTTCGCGCCCATCACGTCGATGGCGTGCAAGGCGTCGCCGATGATCATCTGCTGCGCGGCGAAGGTCGGGTCGAGCCAGTTCAGCGACGGCTGGCCTTCCTTGAAGTAATGCAGGTACACCCAGCGACGCGGCTTGCCATCCACGCCAATGACCACCGGCGTGGTGCTCCAGTCGGTTTCCTTGACGCCGGGCTCGAAGAAGATCACCCGCTGTAACTGGCCGACGATATAGTGCTTGTCGCGCAGGGCGTCCACCTGGGCCGGGCTGAGGTTCTGCGCGTCGCGGCCCTCGGCTACCTCGGGCAGCAACGGCCAGTCTTCCTCGCGGATTTCCACCATATGGTAAAGGCCGGGGTAATCCTCGTAGGCCATCTCCGCCAGGCGAAAGTCCGCGCCCTTGCCGGTGTGGGACGGAATCACGTCGTCGATGATCACCGCATTGTGCGCCGCCGCCATGCGCGTCAACGCCTGCAACTGCGCCTCGGTGCCCAACTGCGGGTCGATCTCGAAGCTGATGCGGTCGAAATTGCCGTCGATGGTCGGCGTGTGCCGGGTGCCGGTCAGGCCACCGGATTTCTTCAGCGGGCCGTTATGGATGCCCTGGATGCCGATCTTCGACAGCGCATGCCACAGCGTCTCATCCCCCAGCGCCTCCAGCACCGTACCGCCCTCACGCGTCACAATCGACGCCGGGTAGGCGGTAAACCACACCGACGACAAGGCCGAGGCATCACGGGGCCGGGTCTGCGCGTACGGCTGCTGCCACAACCGGCCCTGGCCCGAATAGAGCTTGGCGCGCTGGCGTGCCGCGTGCAGCATCGATTGTTCCACCAGCCAGTTCACATGGTTGTTTTCAGCCGCGGTCATAAGCTTGGTACCTGTCGTGGTTAAACATTACTCGTGAACATATGAGGGCTCGGTGGGCCATTCGTTGCATTGCAATGTGGCGTGCCTGAACGGGGGCTCGGGCGCTCAGCAGGTTTCCCGATACTGCCTCGGCGTAAACCCCGTCGATGCCTTGAACTGCCGGGTGAACGCGCTGTGGTCGGTATAGCCGCACTGCAGCGCGACTTCGGTGATCTGCATGTCGCTGTGCAGCAACCGATGGGCGTGTTCCAAGCGTACTTTCTGGATCATCTGCCGGGGTGTCAGGTGGAACACGCGCTTGCAGTAGCGCTCCAGTTGCGCCACGGAAATCCCGGCGATGCGCGTTAGTTCGCCGAGGGTGACGCGGCGGTTGAAGTGCGTGCGGATGTGCTCGTCCACAGCGGCCAGGCGTTGGTAGGCCGGGTGGGTCTGGCTGGCCGATTGCAGGTCGACCGATATCCCGGCCAGGCCGATGATGCGGCCTTCGTGGTTGTACAGCGGCCATTTGTGGGTCAGGCACCAACCGGGTTCGCGGCTGCCGTAGAGGTGCAGTTCGAGTTGGTCTTCCAGCACAAAACCCTGCTGCAGCACGCGCCGGTCCTGCTCGGTATAGCCCGGCCCCAATGGTGCGGGAAAGACGTCGGCGCTGGTCTTGCCCAGCAACGGTTGCAGCTGCTTGAGGCCGCAGCGCTGCACCAGGGTGCGGTTGGCGAGGACGTAACGGGCCTCCAGGTCCTTGATGAAGATGGCGGCATTGGGGATCACGTCCAGCATCGGCAGCAATTGCGCTACGCCGGCCAATAGTTGCTCGATGCTGTGGGGAGGACTTGCTCCTTGGCAAAGGCTCGCAAACGCGCGTTGAAGCATGAGTGTCTCTCCCCGGCTGTCACCTTGATGGCAAGCAGATTGCCCCATGCCCGGGGTGCTGTCGAGCAGGGCGAACTGTGCTGATTTCGTCATCGATGTCGGCAAAAAACATCAATCGCCGCCCAGCCTGCGCGTTCACGATAGGGCCACTGCATGCCTATCCCTACACTCACAAGAAGGCAGCCCACAGCTCTTATTGATGGAGCGCGTTATGAAGCGACTGCATGTGATCGACTCCCACACCGGCGGCGAACCCACGCGCCTGGTAATGACCGGCTTCCCCGCGCTCAAGGGCGCGAGCATCGCCGACCAGTTGGAGAACCTGCGCACGGAGCACGACCCATGGCGCCGCGCCTGCCTGCTGGAACCCCGTGGCAATGACGTACTGGTGGGCGCGCTGTACTGCGCGCCCGTCACCCCGGGCGCCACCTGCGGGGTGATCTTCTTCAACAACGCCGGTTACCTGGGCATGTGCGGCCACGGCACCATCGGCCTGGTGGCGTCCCTGCACCACTTGGGGCGTATCCAGCCGGGCGTGCACACCCTCGACACCCCGGTGGGGCCGGTGGCCGCGACCTTGCACGACGACGGCGCCGTGACCCTGCGCAACGTGCCTGCCTATCGCTATCGCCAGCAGGTGACGGTGGATGTACCGGGCCATGGCGCAGTCCAGGGCGATATTGCCTGGGGCGGCAACTGGTTCTTCCTGGTCTGCGAGCATGGCATGGCGTTGGAGATGAGCAACGTCGACGCCCTCACCGACTACACCTGGGCGATGCTCAAGGCCCTCGAGGCCCAGGGCATCCACGGCGCAGACGGCGCCCTGATCGACCATATCGAACTGTTCGCCGACGACGCCCACGCCGACAGCCGCAACTTCGTCATGTGCCCTGGCAAAGCCTACGACCGCTCCCCCTGCGGCACCGGCACCAGCGCCAAGCTGGCGTGCCTGGCCGCCGATGGGAAACTCAACCCCGGTGAAACCTGGGTACAAGCCAGCATCACCGGCAGCCGCTTCGAAGGCCGATATGAATGGGACGGCACACGTGTCATCCCCTTCATCACCGGCCGCGCCTACATGACCGCCGACAGCACCTTGCTGATCGACGAGCAAGACCCGTTTGCCTGGGGCATCTGAGCCCACCCCCTTTGATTGAACGCTGCAAGGAGCCAGGACAATGAGCGACAACATCTTCACCGGTTGCGTCCCCGCGCTGATGACCCCATGCACCGCCGCGCGCAAGCCGGACTTCGACGCGCTGGTCGCCAAGGGCCGCGAGTTGATCGATATCGGCATGAGCGCCGTGGTGTATTGCGGGTCCATGGGCGACTGGCCGTTGCTCACCGAAGCCGAGCGCCAGGAAGGCGTGGCGCGCCTGGTGGCGGCCGGCGTGCCGACCATTGTCGGTACCGGTGCGGTGAACAGCCGCGAGGCGGTGGCCCACGCCGCCCACGCAGCCAAGGTCGGCGCCCAGGGCTTGATGGTGATTCCGCGCGTGCTGTCCCGAGGTGCGTCCGCCACCGCGCAAAAGGCGCACTTTTCGGCAATCCTCAAGGCCGCGCCCAACCTGCCGGCGGTGATCTACAACAGCCCTTACTACGGCTTTGCCACCCGCGCGGAGTTGTTCTTCGAGCTGCGCCGCGAACACCCGAACCTGATCGGCTTCAAGGAGTTCGGTGGCGCTGCCGACCTGCGCTATGCCGCCGAGCACATCACCTCCCAGGACGACAGCGTGACCCTGATGGTGGGCGTCGATACCCAGGTGGTGCACGGTTTCGTCAACTGCAACGCCACGGGCGCGATCACCGGCGTCGGCAATGCCTTGCCCCGCGAAGTGCTGCACCTGGTGGCCCTGAGCAAGCAAGCCGCCAAGGGTGATGCCAAGGCCCGGCGCCTGGCGCGGGAGCTGGAAGCGGCATTGGCGGTGTTGTCGTCCTTCGATGAAGGCTGCGACCTGGTGCTGTATTACAAGCATCTGATGGTGCTTAACGGCGACACGGGCTACGCCCTGCACTTCAACGAGACCGACGTGCTCAGCGATGCCCAGCGGCGTTACGCCGAAACCCAGTACGCGCTGTTTCGCCAGTGGTATGCCAACTGGTCGAGAGAGGCGTAGCGGATGCACGACCCTGACCCTGCGGATATCGCCGTAATCGGAGCCGGCATCATTGGCGTTGCCTGCGCCCTGCAGCTGGCGCGCCAGGGGCGGAAAGTGCGGGTGATCGACCAGCTGGCGCCCGGCATGGGCGCCTCCTACGGCAACGCCGGGCACCTGGCGACCGAGCAAGTGTTCCCGATCGCCGACCTGTCGATCCTCAAGCGCTTGCCCGCCATGCTCATGGACCCCATGGGCCCGCTGCGCCTGGACTGGAAATACCTGCCACGCGCCCTGCCCTGGTTCATCCGCCTGCTGCTGAACCTGCGCCCGGCGAGTTACCAGGGCACGGTGAAGGGTCTGCGCGCGCTCAATGAAGCGAGCCTCGGCGCCTGGCAACGGTTGCTGGCCAGTATTCAGCGCCCGGAGCTGTTGCGCGAAGATGGCTCGCTGCTGGTGTTCGAACGTTCAGACTCCCGCGCGGCCATCGATGGCTTGCAACGGCGCATGCAGGCGCAAAACGTGCCGGTGGAGTTCTGGTCGGGGGATGCCATACATGAGATTGCCCCGCAATTGGCCGCGCAGATCCAGGGCGGCCTGTTTTTCCCGCGAACAGGGCACTTCCTCGACCCTTACCGATTGGTCTGCGAATTGGTGGAGGCGGCCAAGGCCAGTGGCGTGCAGTTCCTCCAACGCCAGGTGCTGGATGCGCGGATTGAAGGCGATGGCATCACCGTGAGCACCGATCAAGGCACCTTTGCCGCCCGCCAGGTGCTGATCGCCTGTGGCGCCCACTCGGCCAGACTCACCGCCGCTCTGACCGGCAAAAAAGTCCCGCTGGACACCGAACGGGGCTATCACCTGATGCTGCCCCATGAACAGCAGCGCCTGCCGTTTGCCGTCACGTCCCTGGAGCGCAAGTTCATCATGACGCCCATGACAGGCGGCCTGCGCCTGGCCGGCACCGTGGAATTCGCCGGCCTCGACCGCCCGCCGAACATGGCGCGGGCGTGGCAGTTGCATCGGTTGAGCCAGGGGTTGTTTCGTGAGGATCTGAGTGCAGAGGACGCGACGCCGTGGATGGGCTTCAGACCGTCGCTGCCGGATTCGCTGCCGATTATTGATCGGGTGTGTGACGGGAAGGTGCTGCTTGCGTTCGGGCATCAGCATTTGGGGCTGACCCAGGCGGCGGTGACGGCGGAGATGGTGGGGCAATTGGCGTCGGGGGCGCCTGCGTTTTCGGGGTTGCCGGCGCTAGGGCCGTATCGACTGGGGCGGTTTTGAGAAGAACCGCCACCTCCAAGCACAGCAACTTGCACACGCTATTTCATGTGGTGAGCGGGCTTGCCCCGCGTGGGGGGCGAAGCGCCCCTGATCAAGACGAATGCCGAGTCTCAGGCACTCCTCTGCGCCTGGTTTTGGGGCTGCTGCGCAGCCCAGCGCGGGCGGTGCGACGATTCGACAAGCCCGCTCACCACAATTGAGCTCGACAACTCCCACATTTGATCTTCATGGTTTTGCAGACGGTGCTCGCTTCACTGCACGAGATTACCGGTCGAAGCTGCCAACAGGGCATCCGCCATGCCTTGGATTTCTTCGCGCATCCACAGCTTTTCCAACCAGTCGCCAGGAATCGCTTGGGCGCCATAATATGCACCGGCCAGTTGGCCAACGATGGCTGCGGTAGTGTCTGCGTCATCGCCCAGATTGGCCGCCATCAGCACTGCCGCCGCAAAGCTGTCGGTATGGTGGAAGCACCAGAGTGCGGCCTCAAGGGACGCCACGGCGTAGCCGGTGCCGACGATGTCATCACGGGACTTCTCCAGGTAATTGCCCTGCGCAAGTGCGGCGACGTTGGCCGCCGCGAGGTCCATATGCGCCAACTGCAATACCTGATCCTTTGAAACACCCTCAAGCGCATTGCTGATTGCCTGGGCCAGCACCAGGCAGCACTCGATTGCTTCCTGAGCAGCGTGGGTGGTGCGCGAGCTTTCGGCGGCGTAATAGCGGATACGTTGAAGGTCCGGAAAGTAAAACAACACCACCGGTGCAAGGCGCATCATCGAACCATTTCCGGCGGAATACGGATCCGTAGAGCCTGAAAAGGGGTTTGCGCTGTCTTGATACGCCGTTAGCGCCTTACTCACGGTCAGGCCAATATCGAAACAGTCGCCGGTGGAGCTCAAATAGCCCCATTTCCACCAATTCAGATAGCGACCCATCTGATCCGCCGCGTCAAACCCCTCTTTGCGCAACAGACTTTCGGCCAGGCACAGCGCCATTGAAGTATCGTCGGTCCACTGGCCGGGCTTGAGGTTGAACGGCCCTCCTCCCACCATATCGGTGAGCGGAGTAAATGTGCCACGGGGCATGAACTCCACCGTGGTCCCGACTGCATCGCCACAGGCCAAGCCCAGCAAACTGCCGCGATAACGATCCAAACGTGTAAGAGACATGGGTCCTCCTTGAAAAATCATGCCGGCGCGCATAGAGCGACAGTCACCTTACTTGACCAACCGCTTCTCCTTGGAGGGGCGATATCCGAAATACGAGCTGTAGCATTTGCTGAAATGGCTCGGCGAGACAAACCCGCACGCCACCAGCACCTCCACCTGTGACAGTTCGGTGTGCTGCAACAGCCGGCGTGCTTCGGTGACACGCAGTTCCATGTAGTAGCGCTGCGGCGTGGTGCCCAGTTGTTCCTTGAACAGGCGCTCCAGTTGGCGGCGCGAGCGGCCGGCGTAGACGGCAAGTTGGTCGAGTTCCAGCGGTTCTTCGAGGTTGGCGTCCATCAGCTTGACCACTTCGCGCAGGGGCGCACTGACGCTGACGTTTTCGGTGGGTTTGATCCGCCGGTAACGCGATTCTTCGAAGGCCAGGATGTCCTCGATACCTTCGACCAGGGCTTTGTCGTGCAAGCTTTTGATCCAGTCCAAGGCCATGTGGAAAGCGCCGGAGGGGCTCGACGCGGTGAGGCGGTCGCGGTCGATCACGTAGGGCTCGCTGGTAACGTGGGTGGCCTTGGACACTTCCGCCAGGGCCGGGCGGTGTTCGGGGTGAATGGCGCAGCGGTAGCCCTGCAACAGGCCGGCACGGCCGAGGAACCATGCACCGTTCCACAACCCCGCGAGGCTCACACCCTGCTCGGCGGCCGTGCGCAGCAGCTGGATAAAGGGATCGTCAGCCTTGAGTTCGGTGCGAAAGCCCCCGCAGATCACCAGCAGATCCAGGCCTTGCAGCGCGGGCGCATCGAGACGCGCGTCGGGGCGGATCACCAGGCCCAGGTCGCTGATGACTTCCCCGTCGTCACACCCGAAGGTCCGCGTGGCGAACAGATCAGGTCGCAGCAGGTTGGCGGTGACCACGGTATCGAGGGTCTGGGTGAATGCCGGCAGGGAAAAATGCTCGAGCAGCAGGAAGCCGACGCGGGTGACCGATGCCGGCTGGGAGGTTTCATTGAGGTAGCGCAGGTTCTTGCCTTTCATGCCACCGCTGAACTGGCGTCTTTCCATCGAGGGTTGGCCCACTTTTATTGTTGATGCAATGGGCGCCATCTTAGGGGGAAAAACGCTGGCTGTCTCAGGCACTGATCTTGAAAAAACCACGGGCGCCAAAAGCCCGTGGCAGAACCCTCGCCGGCGCATCTGATACGGTTTTTTCTTTGCTATCTGCGCCTGTATTGAAACGCCGCCTGGGCGGACAATGGCCCCCATCCCTACCCCCTTTCCTTCGGAGGCCTTATGACCAAGATGGCGATTTTCCTGTTCGGTTTTTTAGTGCTGACCATCGGCATCGGGCTGCTGGCAACCATCTCGCCGGTCTGACGCCTAGCCGGCAAACAACATCGGGTACAGCGACAGCACCAACAGCCCGGCCATTGACCAGTTGAACAGCCTCACCCAGCGCGGTTCGCGCAGCACATTGCGCAAGCCGCTGCCACACCCGACCCACACGCACACACTGGGCAGGTTGACCACGGCAAAGACCAGCGCGATCACCAGCACGTTGGTGACATAGCCCTCAGCCGGCGTATAGGTGGTGATGGCCCCGAGCGCCATGATCCACGCCTTGGGGTTCACCCACTGAAACGCCGCCGCGCCGAGGAAGGTCATGGGCTTGCCGTGTTCCTCATTGCTATCGGACATGCCGCCCGCCGTGGCGATCTTCCAGGCCAGGTACAGCAAGTACGCCGCGCCCACATAGCGCAACACCGTGTAGGCCCACGGGAATACCTTGAACACTTCGCCCAGGCCCAGGCCGACCGCAATCACCAGCAGCATGAAGCCGAGACTGATCCCCAGCGCATGGGGCATCGAGCGGCGAAACCCGAAGTTCACCCCCGAGGCAAGCAACAGGGTGTTGTTCGGACCTGGGGTGATCGAGGACACGAAGGCGAACAGCACAAAAGCCGACAGCAGGCTGGTAGACATGGACATGGTGCGGCATCCGAGCGGTGTGGTAGGCCTGCGACAGTAGTGGGTTATGCCGCCCGGCGCCCCGTACAGCCAGGCACGGATCGAGGCATACACTTCAGGTTCAGATGGCTCCGGCGTTTTCACAAAGCTTTCACAGACGCACCCTTATGGTGAACCCAGCTCCTAATGAACATCCCTTTTAGCCCGTGCTCCCCATCGCGGGCTTTTCTTTGCCTGGGATTTATCCGGGGCAAAAAAGAGGCAGGCCATTGTTCATGGCCTGCCTCCCGTTGACTGACTGTCAGCGCGGACCGCCACCAGGGCCGCCGCCTTGACCATGACCACCACCGCCATGGCCACCACCCCCACCACCGCCCGGCGGCATGAATATCCAGCAGCCTGACAAGGTCGACAACAGCGCGACAACAACAGCCGCCTTGGTTAGGTAATTCAACTTCATGACAACGCTCTCTGCTTTACAAGGTTGGGTGTACGTCAAGTAAGACCGCGTTAAATGAAGTCCGTCATGGGTTTCGTGTAACGTCTTGGTAGGGTTTGTGTTGGGGTGGATACACGTCAACTCATTGGGTACGCGTTAACCGGGGGGAAGAACATGCTCAACATTCGCGCAGCGACCAAGGCCGATCTCGATAGCCTGCGTGCAGTCGGCTGCGAAACCTATCAAGCGCATTTCTCGACACTCTGGTCTCCCTCAGGCATGCAGGACTTTCTCGAACAGGATTTCTCACAGGATTCGCTCAGCCGCTCACTTGAGCTGCCCGACCGTCATTCGTGGCTTATCGCCTCAGACGAACGGGGTAACCCCTTGGGTTTCTCCAAGGTCAACTGGTCAACCCCGGCGCCGATCACTGGCGAATTGGGGGCAGAGCTGCAGAAAATCTATTTCCTCAAGTCCGCCGCCGGTCTTGGCTATGGCAGGCAACTTTTGCAGGTTATCTGCGATCAGGCGGTGCAGCGCAGGGAACGCTTGCTGTGGCTGGACGTGCTCAAGAGCAATTTAAATGCCCAGCGGTTTTACGCGGGGTTTGGGTTTCGCCGGATCGGTGAAATCCCCTTCAGCACGGATTTGGTAGAAATAGGGATGGTGGTCATGGGCCTTGAACTGAATCAGCACCAGGCGGAGAAGTAGATGAACGAGTTGATACAGGGCCTCGATGGACCCAGAACCGCCCAGCAGGAATTGTTTTATGACCTGGAAGATGCAACTGCAGTCATTGGCTGGTCCGTGGTTGAACTGACAGCCCTGGCAAACAGCAGCAGGACGCCGAGTGAGGCGTTGGCGCTAGTGAAGATCTGCACGTTGCTGGCAACTCAGCGGGAGAAAATCGCCAGGTACGCGGGTGAAGTGAAGGCGCAGCGCATCAGCAGGTCAGAGACTGGCGCTGAAGATAGAGTTCAGTACGCTCAAGAATGAGGGCCTCGACTCGGAAATCGTAGCCAGCCCTCGATCTTTACGTCAGTGAACAGTGCGAGCCAGCGGGAGCCGACTCGATCAAGTCATTCGACAGCAGCGTCAGGTTGAGCGTTTGTCGTCGAGATCATGTAGTTTTTTAACACCCTTCCCCGTCTTTCGCTCGTATTGATGATGAAAAAACCAAACGACCAAAAGTAGCATCGCCAGACCAAAAATGAATAGCAACAGCTCTATTGCGGGACCTTCGTGTGAAAACATTTTCGTTCCTCATCCTGAAGTAGCGTGACTTGAAAACAGCCACAACCGAAATTATTCGTAACAATACGAACATTTTCAGGGTAGTCGCCAACACGGGCCATGACAACCTTAAAAGCCTCCTGACCCTTGATCTAGACACGTCACTCGTCGAAAAACCCTTCGAGCGCGGGAGGAACAAGGCACAACGCTGTACACAACGGCAAGGGAATGGCGCCTGCACAGGCGGATGCGGAGGGAGGTAGATCGGCCTGCTCGAGAGGTTGGCACCCGGGCCTTTTCTTTCGCCCAATAAAAAACCCCGTAGACGTTAATCTACGGGGTTTCCAAGAGTGGAGGCCGAGGTCGGAATCGAACCGGCGTAGGCGGATTTGCAATCCACAAATATATTGTTTATTTTCAATTACTTATAGCAACATAAATTCCGCATCGTCAATATTTCTTCCTCGCTGGAGCCCTCTGAAATCGGGAGGTTCTATTTCCGTTGCGGAATGGATTTTCTATGCTTCATCGCCTACAGTCGGGTATCCCTCCTCTCGTTCTATCAAGCCGTCCAATCAACTGTCCGGACAGGGATTCGAACCCGTTCTTGTTTTCGCGTATACCGGTATAGGCCAGCAATAGTGGAAAAACGAGCGAACCTTAGCAGGCTTTGGCGGCCTACTGCGGCCCGTGCCATGCCCTAAATATGCCCTAAGCAGCAGAGTCACGCGCGCCTCAAAGCGCATCGCTTGGCATGTAAGGCAGAATGCAATTACTCTCGATGATGGATCATCTAATAACGGAGCCAGGCTTTTGCTAGCCTAGACAATTATGGAAAATAGAAAAATCACCCCGGATGTCACAGATCATTTCCTATCTGCTTTATTCTAATATGTAGAGTGCCGCGAAATACGCAAAAAAATATTCGATTAAATGTCCCGTCGGACAATGGTTTTTCCGATATTTTTAAGCACTTGTGTATATTGACGTCGCCAGTTACGCTGCCAAAACTTTTCGTCGGCTGAGGAGCCGTCCGCTATTCGACACGTAGATATATCGCTCTTGGCTAAACATTCGGGTGATGGTTGCAGATAAGCGGGAGTGAGCAGTAAGCCTTGAAAGACTTTGTAAAAAGTTTGTCGATGGGAGTACCTGTGTAAGTCGATAACTTGATCAGTTCTCTACAGCCTTCATTCGACAGAATATAGGCAAACGTCCCTTTGGCTCTAACCCGTGCTATTCCTCGGTTCCAGGTCAGCCACAGCTTGCCCAGGGTTGCACCGAGGTAAAGAAGCTTGGGCGTTCGCATTGTCATGAAGCGATTGATTCGCAAAATTTGCGAGGGCGAGAAGCTAGAAAGCGTTGCATCGTCTTCCAAAATCAATACGGCTTTATAACGCCGCTCAACGGCTAACGTTGCACATTTGATGTGGGAGTTGAAGCACCCGCGTTCCGGGTTTTCCACATCAGCATCGACTAAGATGAATTCTATAACCAGACCAGACTGTGCAAATTCATTTTTTATTAAATTTCTGCGATCTTGCCGGTTTCTCAAACTTATACAAAGCACTCCATCTACCTGGAGATTGCTTAAGTTCTTGGTTGCTGCCACTGGACATGCCCTTCCTTTGTATGAAGCGTGAATACTAAGCGAGTGCCGCTGGTATCGAAAACCATCGATATTGGCAATGCTAGCCTCCTTCTGTGGCTTACTCAGCTGGAGATTACAAACAGCGTTTACAATATGGTCGACGCGGCCGCGAGACCTTACAAATAAGGATGGTGAGTTTGCGCCGTCGCCCCGGCCAGCGATAGCGACTACCCAAAACTCAGGCGGTAGTTTCTACCAGCGACCCTGAACTACTGCCACCTTGAGATATCAGTGCATTCAACAAGGCGGCCGTCAGTGTCGATATTGATGCATTAAGGGCACCTATACGCGCTTGAGCCGCAAGCGCAGCTGCCGCTTTAGCTTCTTCACTTTGTTTTCCGGATTGAGTCTTTTGAAGATTTCGGAGTTCTTCTTGAAGTTGTTTTTGTAACTCTTCAAGTTGTCTCTTCAACGTTTCGACAATATCCGGAGCTTTCGAGGAACTCACATCTTTCTCGTCGAGCACACCTCTAAGTCCATCTCCTGGGCTGACAGCGGATTCGTCCATAGATATCTTTGATGAACCCTCAGCTTTGCTATCGGTTTCTTGACGAATAGCGCCTGGAGCGATTTTTTCTGGAATCGAATTACTAATATTGATAATCATGCAAAATTCCCTAAAGACGGATCAATAATTGTCACGACAGCTATACAGCCACGAGTTGCCCTCGAATTGCGTAAGCTTCAAGACACCACTAGCCAGTTAGCAAGCCGCACCCCGCTCGCGGATAGCTAATGACTTTCTGTGAGCATCTTTAACAAATACGGTATTTAAGAGCCTGGCATTTAATACTACTGAGAAGCACTCGCGCTATTAGCGCAAAGGCAATATATCGCCGCGATTGGAAAATGTGGCGTCTCTACCAAAATTGGTCCAGATCTCTCTGTCACCGATGATTTTCTATCTCGTCATGAGGATAAATGTGCCGTCGCGGCCTTTGCCATTGGGCTTGAACATACTGAATTAACTGATTAGGAGGCTACTGAGGGGGATATCAAGAGGAATGCTGGAAATGGACCTGCGCGGAGATGGAGTGTGAACGCTTTGGATTGATGTCAACTGCGGCGATAGTCAGCTGCCGGCCAAGAGACGCAGACGTCCGATTCGCTGAAGAAATGGTCAGCGTGTTACTTTTCCTTGACACACACGGAGTACTGCACCTCTTGTAAGGAAATTACGATGCTCGTCGATACCCGCGAAATCTGCATTCAGTCGCCACGCCTTAGTATTCAGCCATTCTGCGCGCAGGACGCCGTTGAATCCTTCGCTTGTATAACTGCCTCGTTGACTCGTTACATGTCGTGGGAGCCACCTGCTTCTCTTGAGGACTACGCAAACGTCTGGCGGCACTGGCTGCCTTCAATCGCAGATGGCAGCGACTTTGTGTTCGCAATTAGACAACTCGACGATGCTCGTTTTACTGGCCTTGTCGGCCTGCACGATACCCACGGTGAAACGCCGGAGCTGGGTATCTGGATTCGTGAAGATAAACACGGGCTAGGCTTTGGAGGTGAAGCGGTCCAAGCGGTTGTTCAGTGGGCCAGCCAGCGAGTGGTAGCAAAAAGTTTCATCTACCCCGTTGCGACGGACAACCATGCGAGTCGACGTATTGCCGAGGCTCTTGGTGGGATCATCCTCGAGATGCGCACATCAGCCAAGTACGACTCGGTTGTTTACCAAATACCAACTGTTTAATCATCTTTATCAAACCCGTCGACTGACTACTTCTGGCCGTGAGTGGACGTTTAGGCTCCTTGGTCTCGAGCACAATCCCACGTTCAATCGAGGAGAGCCATACCGATAACGGCCTCTTGAGCTTCCCAAAAAAGGTAGGGTTGCGGAAGCGATCCGAAAAGTTGCGGAAGCGATTACCAAATCGCAGGCAATAAAAAACCCCGTAGACCATTGATCTACGGGGCTTTAAGAGTGGAGGCCGAGGTCGGAATCGAACCGGCGTAGGCGGATTTGCAATCCGCTGCATAACCATTTTGCTACTCGGCCTCAAACGATCAACGCCCTTGCCGCTGGCATTCACCGCATAAAAACTTGAGTGGGCCATAGAGCCCTGCCTCTACTCTAACTCATTGAATACATTGAAGTTTTTAATGCTTCGTTGCGTTCGATGGGCGCCATTATGTACTCATTTGCTTTTGCCTGCAACCCCTTGATTTCAAAAATATTTCGTATTGGCATCAAGGAGTTGCGCGCCTGCCCTACTCCTTGATGAGGTGCTGCTGGTACTGCGGGTCGGCCTTGATCTGGGCGTCGGTGAACGGCAGTGGGCGCAGTTTTTTCTCGGAGAACGCTTGGGTCTGGTCCTTCGAGTATTTCGATGCCGGGTTGCTGGACAGGGAGAATGCCAGCAGGCCTTGGGCGTGTGGCCCCTGGTCGTCGAAGGTGACGATCTGCAGGTAGCTGCTGCCGCTGACCACTTCGCGCTTGCCGTCGACCCGGGGCACGGTTTGCATGGCGTTGTAGATCCCCAGCGCTTGCGGGCCGCCGTGGATCGGGGTTTGGCCGCTGACCTGGATATCGCCCCATTTGCTGTCGGCGTTGAGGCCGAGTTTGGCCACGGCTGCGGTGGAGGCCAGCATGGCTTCGCGCAGGGCCTTGGCCACGGGGGCGCGCTCGATGGCCAGGCCCCGTGGGGTGGTCAGGGGTTGGGCCGGGTCGAACGCGACGCGCCAGGCATCGGGGAGTTGCTGCAGGTCTTCAACCAAATTGATGAAGTGCACCAGGCCCAGGCCGCTGTCGAGGTTGGCGCGTCGGTCCCAGTCGTTGAGGCTGGTGCACAGCGACTTCAGCGCAGTCGCGTCGGTGCCGAGGTGTTTAGCGCAGAATTCCAGCAGGTCGGGCATGACCTGGCCGGCCAGGTACACCTCGTTGTCCATGACCATGTTTTGCAGATCGGCGACGCTGATCGGTTGCGTCTCCAGGGATTGCAGGCGTTGCAGGGCGAAGCGTGCGCGCGGGCCGAGGCCGATGTGGTCCTGGCTGATCACCGGGGAGAAGCCGGTCAACGGCGCCTTGGGGTTGGCCAGCCACGCCGAATCGTTAGAGTGCTGCACGTAGTCGCTACGCTCCAGCTGCGGCAACTGGTCGGCGGGGAAGATGCCGGCCTGGGCGGCGCGCGGGTCGACGTCCCAGGCGCAGGCACTGCGGGCGCCGTCGAGCATGATCATCTGCAGGCCGGCACGCGGGTCGCTGCATTGCGCCAGTTTGGCCGCACTGACGTTGGGCACCACCGACAGGTTCATGTACAGGCTCTGGCCCTGGTCATCGGCGGCCAGGGTATTGACCCACGGGATGCCTTGCAGGGTGTGCACCGAGGTTTGCAGGTCCTTGAGGCTCGTGGCACGGTTCATGGCGTACCACTGTTGCAGGACGCGGTCGTTGCCCAGGTTGGCATCGCGCAGGCTGAAGGCGTGGTGACTGTCCCAATCCAACTTGCCGGGCCATTGCACCACGGGGCCGAACTGCGAGCTATAGACCGGATGGGTCACCGGCTTCACGCTGCCGTCCGCTTGCCTGACCTGCACCGTCACCGAGGTTTTCTCCAGGGGGATGGATTTTCCATCCAGCATATAGCGCGTGGAGTCCTTGGGATCCAACGTCAGGCGAAACAGGGTGAAGTGCTTGGACGTATCCACCGTGTGCGTCCACGCCACATGCTGGTTGAAGCCGATATTGATCACCGGCAGGCCGGGCAGCGCGGCGCCCATCACATCCAACTGGCCGGGGATGGTCAGGTGCATTTCATAAAAGCGCATGCCGCCCACCCACGGGAAATGCGGGTTGGCCAGCACCATGCCACGGCCATTGAACGAACGGTCGCGGCCCACCGCCACGGCATTGCTGCCGCGATCCAGGCTGAAGCGCTGTTGATTGGCGGCGGCCAATTCGAATGCCTTGGCGCTGGGTTGCACACTCGCGGAGGCCTGAGGCGGCGCGGCGCCGACCAGGGCTTCGGCGAACTGGCCGACACCGCCCTCCACCAACAACCTGCGGGTCAATTTCACCAGGTCTTCAACCACCAGCGGCCGCACCCAGGCCGCCTGGCACTGGGCGGGTGCGCCCTGTTCTTTCAGATAGCGGTTGTAGCCGGCCACGTAGCCTTGCATGCGCTGTTGGATCTGCGGGCTTTGCGCCTTCCAGAAAGCCGCCACCGCGCCCGGAGTATTCAGCCAGGTGAAAAACACATCGCTGGCCAGGTTGTTGCGCTCTTCCAGGGTCGACTGCTCGGGGCCGAAGTACCGGGCCCGCTCGCCGTTCACGGTAACCACTTCATTGGCCAGCAGGCATAGGTTGTCCTGGGCATAGGCATAACCGATCCCGAAGCCCAGGCCACGCTCGTCATTGGCGCGAATATGCGGCACGCCGAAACTGGTGCGGCGGATATCCGCCGACGCCTGCGTTGTCGACTCCCGTGCCGTTGCAGCCAGGCTCACCCCCAGCAACAGCCCCGTCACGCACACCCTGGCCAACCCATTGGAAATAATCACACAGACTCCGCAGTCAAATTGAACACCCTCACAGGGGTAACCACCCCACCGTAAGGACGCAAAAAACCGGGAGAAATTTAACCCTGGAGCAGGTTTATCCGAGGCGCTGCAGATGTGACAAAGCCGATACCGACAAATTTTCTACATCACGCCCTTCATGATTTAGCACGCTCGTTCGTCTTATTAACTAAGAGCGCCATCATTTTCCTGATCAGGCTCTGATAAGGAGTTTTTGCATGTACAACCCGCAAGTGCCCACGGACGGACATCCACCCGCAGCCGACAGCCAATTTGGCAACGGCGCCCAAGCGTTCGGCAACCCCCCCGAACAGCAAGGCAACCAGCGTATTCGCCACCTGCTCAAGTGTTTCGGCCTGCGCACCAGCCTGATCCGGCTGAAGGTCATCGACGCCCTGCTCACCGCCGCCGACAACCAGCGCACCCTGGGGGTACGTGGCGTGCACAGCCATTTGCTGGAGCTGGGGATCCCGTTGTCGTTCCTGAGTGTGCGCGAGGTGCTCAAGCGCCTGTGCAGCGAAGGCGTGATCACCCTTAACGCAGATAAAAGCTACAGCCTCCATGAAGAGGCTGCCAAGGTACTCGACGCTCGAAGCTGAGGCGGACCTTAAAGCTTGACCTTGCGGCGCATGATGCCGTTGATCACCACCACGACGACCGCGACGGCGATGGCGATGGTCTGGAACGTCTTCTCACTGATAAACCCGATGTTCTGCAGGTAGGACAGGCCAAACATCGTCGCCAATACCGCCAGGGCGATCAGGATCGAGTATTTCAAGCGTTGCTTTTGGGTCATGACGGGTTCCTGAACCGGAAGAATGTATTCACTGTGTATCGCCGAACACGCCAGGCACATACCCGGCGACGGGATGCACGGGGTCGACGGGGTCTTATGTTACAGGTGATGAAAAGCTTTGGCTCCTCCGGTGTGCCGCTCACCCCGACGACGGCGGGCCGCCGGGCTCAGGCCATGCCGTCACTGGCTCCCCCCATGCGCCCAGCGCTGATGCAACCCGCGTGCAAGCGCATCCAGGGCAAACCCCAACAGCCCGATCAGCAACACCATCGCCATCAGTTCCGAATAGGCCAGGCGATCACGGGTATCCAGGATGTAGTAGCCGAGCCCCGCGCTGACCCCGAGCATTTCGCACGGCACCAGCACGATCCACAGGATCCCGATGGCCAGCCGTACGCCGGTCAGCACGTGGCCCACCACGCCAGGGATGATCACCCGGCGCAAGGTTTCCCAGCGCGTGGCGCTCAGGCTGCTGCTCAACTGCAGCCAGCGCGGGTCGAGTTGGCGCACGCCGGCGGCGGTGTTGAGCATGATCGGCCACACTGCGGCAAACGCCAGCAGGAAGTAGATCGGTTGGTCCCCTACCCCCATCAGCATCACCACGATGGGCATCCAGGACAGCGGTGAGATCATCCGCAGAAACTGGAAGGCCGGCGTGGTCGCCGCTTCCAGGTTGCGCGAACTGCCCACCAGCAGCCCCAGCGGCACCCCCACCAGCAAGGCCAGGAACAGCCCGACGAAGATACGCTTGAGGCTCACGACAATATGCAGATACAGCTCACCGCGCCCCAGCAATTCCCACAGGCTGCTGAAGGTGGCGGCCAGCGAAAAGCGCGCCGCCAGGCCGCCCCCATCGCCCCACACCTTCACCCCCAGCCACCACAGCAACAACAGGCCGGCCAGGCCACTCAACCCGAGCAACCAGCCCGGGACTCTGCGGTTGTTCAAACGCCAATCTCCTCGGTCCGCTCAAAGCCCTCGGGCAAACCGAAGATGCCCATGCCGCCCACCGCTTGGATGGCGTTGCGCACAAAACGGTCATCCACCAGATCCTTGGCGACAAAGGCCGGGTCCAGGTCGGCGAGGAATTTCTTGTCCCCCTCGATCAGCGTGTCCTTCAAGCGTCGCACCAATTCCTCGGTGTAGCTGGGGAATGGATAGGGCTGGAAGTCGATGCGGTGCTCGTCCCAGTCGGCATGCCGGATCGCGCCATCGGCTAGGTAGGCCGCGCGGTCGGCAGCGGCTGGCGCCAGGACTTTGCTCAACACCGGCTCGGCATGTGGCGTGTAGCGGTTCGGGCCGTCCTTGGACAGCAGTTTCACCGCCTCTGCGCGGTTATCACGGGTCCAGACCTGGGCCTTGACGATCGCATTCACGACTTTCTGCGACCACTCCGGGCGATTGTTCAGGTCGTGTTCGTGCATGAACACCACGCAGCACGCGTGATTGCGCCACACGTCGCCGGTAAACCGCTGCACACGCCCGACCTTGAGGTTCTCCGCCAGGGCGTTGAACGGCTCGGCGACGATATAGCCGTCGATGCGCTGGCTGGCCAGGGCCGGCGGCATGTCCGAAGGCGGCAGCACGATCAGGTTGACTTCATTGGCGCCGATCGCACTGCCGGCGGCACGCGCCACCGGGGTCAGGCCGTTGTCGCGGAACAGTTGCTGCACCACCACGTTATGGATCGAATACCAGAACGGGATCGCCACCGACTTGCCGCCCAGTTGCTTCACCTCGGTAATACCCGGTGCCACGGTGAGCCCCGAACCGCCCACATGGTTCCACGCCACCACCTTGGCCGGCACCTGGCTGCCATAGCGCGCCCACACGGTCATCGGCGACAGCAGGTGGATCACGTTGACCTGCCCGGAGATAAACGCCTCGATCACCTGCGCCCAACTGCGCAGCAACACCGGACGCTCGGCCTTGATGCCTTCGGCTTCGAACAGGCCGTTGTTATGCGCCACCAGCAAGGGCGTCGCGTCGGTGATCGGCAGGTAGCCGATGCGCACCGGCGCATCCGGCTCGCTGGCGGCGCGGGCCTGCAGGCTGCTCAGCAGCGGCAAGGCGCCGGCGGCACTGAGTACCGCGGAAAGTTTGAGAAAGTCACGGCGCGAGTGGGTCAGGTCATCCAGGCACATGGCTGGGCTCCGGCAGGTCAAGGGTTTGGGGTTGAGGGCGGCTCGCCTGCCGTAGGGTTTTAAGAATCTCGATGCGCAGCGCGCCGATGGCTTCCACCTGTTCTTCCCGCGGTTGCGGCAGGTCGATACGCCATTCGCCCAGCGTCCGCGCCGGGCGGTTGCCCAGCAGCAGGATGCGGTCGGACAACAGCAGCGCTTCGTCGATGTCATGGGTGATCAACACCGCCGCCGAACCCTGCTCACGGTTGACCTTGAGCAACAGGTGCTGCATATCGGCACGGGTCACTTCATCCAGCGCACCGAAGGGCTCATCCAGCAACAGCACCTGAGGCTGGCGTGCCAGGCAACGGGCCAACGCGGTGCGCTGGGCCATGCCGCCGGACAGCTGCGCCGGAAATTGCTGGCGGGCGTGCTCCAGGCCAACCGCCGCGATGGCGTGGTCGACCCGCCGGCGGCGCTCATCAGCGCTCAGGTGCGGCTGGCGGGCGAAATCCAGGCCGAACGCGACGTTCTTTTCCAGGCTCAACCACGGCAACAGGCTGGGGTCCTGGAACGCTACGGCGACACGTGGATGGGGGCCGCTCAACGGCTCGCCCAACACCTGCACCTTGCCTTCCTGGGGCGTCTGCAAACCGGCGAGCACCCGCAACAGGCTGGACTTGCCGACCCCGCTGGGGCCCAGGATCGACACCACTTCACCGCGCTGCAATTGCAGGTCGAAGCCTTGCAGCACCGGGCCGCCGGCGTACCCCAGGCCAATGCCCCGGGCACTCAATACCACCGGGCTCACAGGTTGGCCTGGCGTTGCAACTCGGTGCGCAATTGCACCAGGCTGGGCGTGACGATCGGCACAAATGCCGACTCCCGCCAGCGCCGCGCAAACCCACTGCCATGGGCCGTGAGGTAAGCCTTGCCGCCACTGGCCTGCAGTTCCAGCTGCACCGCGCTGGCAGCGGTTTCGGCCAGGCCGATGCGCAACTTGAACAGCGCCACCGGCTCGGCGGCGAAGCGCCCGGCGAGCAGGCCATTCTGCAGCTCGGTCACCAGGTGATCCAAGGTCCCGCGCAACCCTTCGAGTTCTTCGCGCAGCACCGTGCGGGCCGCGCCCAGGTGATGGGCGACTTCCGCCAGCGAGCGCCGGGCCAGGCCGATCGACATACCGCACTGCAAACCCAGGAACGCCGGGCGCACGGCCGGCAGGAACTTGCGTGCATCCTCGTGCAGCAACCACTCGCGACTCAGCTCGACACCTTCCAGGCCCAGGGCTGCGGTGTTGCTCGATTGCAGGCCGAGCAGTTCCAGGTCGCCGGAACGTTGCAGGCCAGCCACCGAATCCGGGATCGCCAGTATAAACGGCGCGCCGCCGCCGGCATGCTCGACCGCCGCCGCCGCGACAAAGCCGTTCTTGCGCAGGTTGGTCACCCAGTGCAGGCGACCGTTGAGGGTCCAGCCGTGATCGGTGGGCTCGGCGCTGATCTGCAGCGTCTCGATGCCCGACAGGAACTTCATGGCATTCGACAAACCGGTGGCCCCCGCCAGCCTGCCGCTGAGCAGGTCCGGCAGCAATTGCTCGCGCAGCCGCTCATTCGGGCTCTGCAGCAGATACTCGATAAACGAGCGCTGGCCCCAGCACACAAACGCCGCCGCCAACGAATGGCTGGCGACATGGGCGATGGCCTCGACGGCGCCGGCCACATCGCCGCCCAGGCCGCCGAAGGCTTTTGGCACACCGATACGCAGTACGTTGGCCTCTGCCAGTCGTGGCAGCACTTCCTGGGGATCGCAACTGCCCACATCCAGGGCCTGCGCTTGAACATCGAGCCAACGGCTCAAGATCGGGTCAAGCATTCATGTTTCTCCTTGTCAAAGCAGCGGGACCATCAGCCATTCAGCTGGCCGGTTTTTCCCAACGGTATTGCGCCAGCTCCGGGTTCAGCGGGGTACGGGCAAACACGTTAGCGAAGTTGCACAGGGTTGCCAGGCTCACTCCCAAAATAACTTCCAGGGCCTGGCCTTCGGTGTAACCGGCGGCGCGGAACGCGTCAAAACCGGCGTCGCTGACATCGCCACGGGTGGCAATGACTTCCCGGGTAAAGGCAGCGAGTGTCTCATACCGGGCATTGGGCAATTCGCCGCGCTGGCGCAGGGCGTCGATCACCTCTTCCGGCAGCTTGGCCTTGTTGCGCGCCACGGCGGTGTGGCCGGCGACGCAGAAATCGCAGCCGTGGGTGGTGGCGGCAATCAACTGCACCACTTCGCGATCGGCCAGGCTCAGCTCGGCCTTGGCGTTCAGGCCCGAGACGGTGATGTAGGTTTCCAGCGCCGCCGGGGCATTGGCCAGCACGGCCAGCAGATTGGGGATGAAGCCCGAGGCTTTCAGCGCATTTTCCAGCAGCGGCTTGGCGGCGGGTGGCGCGGTTTGCGGGGTGAGCAGCGGTACACGGGACATGGAGCGGTCTCCTGAGGGTTCGTGTATCCAGTCTGTTGGTTATAAGAAATCCTCTCAATAGGCTAAAGTAGCGATTACTTGCTCTTGAGTCTTTCCATTAGATGAATTCTTCCAGTGCCCTTGTCGATTGGTTATTAGACAGCCTCGAACTCAACACCAGCCTGTTCCATGTCGGGCGCTATTGCGGCGATTGGCATGCCAGCACCCACGGCCTGGCGCGTGCGAGTTTCCACCTGATCGTGCAAGGCGAGTGCTGGCTGCACATCGCCGGCGAACCCACCGCCGTAGCGTTGAACAACGGCGACGCGGTGTTCCTGCTCCGTGACCTGGAATATCGGTTGTCCGGGGCAGCCACGGCGGCTGGCGCGCAGGAATGTCCGCGACGCCCGATGCTGCCCCTGGACAACGGCGCCAGCGACGGCGTGGGGCTGGTGTGCGGGTTCTTTCACTTCCAGTCGGGCTTGTCGGCGATGATCGTCGACACCCTGCCCGCGTGGATCGTCCTGCGGGCCGGCGACCCCTCGCTGACGGCCGCCCGCAACCTGTTCGAGCTGATCCTGCAGGAGTGCCAGCGCGACCCGGCGCCGTCCGCGGCCTTGCTCGAGCGCCTGTGCCACCTGCTGTTCCTGTATGTACTGCGCCAGCAAGTGCTGGATAACCACGCACTCGGTGGCCTGGCCGCGCTGGGGCGCCAGCCGGCGTTCGCGAACCTGCTGGAACACTTGATCGCCCGCCCGGCAGACGCCTGGACCCTGGAAAGCATGGCGGCCTGCACCGGCTTGTCGCGCTCGGCGTTTTTCAAGCGCTTCACTGAATTGTGCGGGCAGTCGCCCGGCCAGGTGCTGCTGATGATGCGCATGCGCCACGCCTGCCAATTGTTCAAGCAGGACCAGACCGTCGCGGATGTCGCAGTGGCGGTGGGTTATCAGTCCGTGGCGGCGTTTACCCGCGCCTTCCACAAAGTGACCGGGCAGCAACCCGGCGCTTACCGCAAGGCCCAGGCCTAGCGGTGCAAACCGGTGCCCGGCTGTCGGCACAGCTCAACCAGCCAGTCCACGAACACCCTCACCCGCTGTGACAACTGGCGATGGGGCGGATACAGCGCCGTCAGCGCCATTGTCGGCACGGGCAACTGCGCCAGCACGGGCACCAGGCGGCCCTCGGCCAGTTGCCGCATCGCATGATAGTGCGGCGCCTGAATCAGGCCGTAGCCGGCTTCGCACGCAGCGAAATAACCATCGGAGCTGTTGACCGCCACGCGCTTGGGCAACTGGATCGAGTGCACGGCGTTGTCGACCAGGAACTCCAGGCCGAACCGCTTGCCGCTGGCCGTGGAGACATACTCGACCATCTGGTGATTGACCAGGTCGTCGAGGCCCGCCGGTATGCCCATGCGTTCCAGGTACCCGGGGCTCGCCAGGGTCAACTGGTCCATCATTGCCAAGGGCCTGGCCACCAGCGACTCATCCAGCGCCGGACCGCCGCGCAGCACGCAATCCACACCTTCGCGGATCAGGTCCACCGGGCGGTCGTTCAGGCCGATGTCCAATTCGATTTGCGGATAGCGCGCGGTGAACGCCGGCAACGCGGGAATCACAATCAGGCGCCCGATCCCCGAAGGCATATCCACGCTCAGGGTGCCGCGTGGGTTCTGGCGGCGAGTGGAGAACACCGCCTCGGTTTCCTCCAGGTCGGTGAGCAGCTGTACGCAGCGCTGGTAATACGCCGCGCCGTCCAGGGTCGGGCTGACCTGGCGCGTGGTGCGCTGCAGCAACTGCACGCCCAGGTGCGCCTCCAGTTGCTTGATCAGGATGGTCACCGACGCGCGGGGCAGTTGCAGGCTGTCGGCGGCCTTGGCAAATCCGCCCAACTCGACAATCCGGGTAAACACCCGCATGGCGTTAAAACGATCCAAGGGCCGACTCCAGGAGGATTATTTAGAAATTATCAATAGTGATAGTGCTTTTAGCCGGTTTATCCCGGTTTTGTCGAGGGCAACAATGGCGTCCTACCTCATCAGGAGCTGCACCCATGCACACTCGTCAACTCGGTAAGAACGGTCCTCACGTCAGTGCCATCGGCCTCGGCTGCATGGGCATGAGTGATTTCTACGCCCCCGGCACCGACACCTCGGAGGCCACTGCCACGCTGCATCGCGCCTTGGAGTTGGGTGTCAATTTCCTTGATACCGCCGATATGTACGGCCCCCACACCAATGAGCAACTGATCGGCAAAGCCATTGCCGGCAAACGTGACCAGGTGTTCCTGGCGAGCAAGTTCGGCATTGTGCGTGACCCGGCCAACCCGGCCTTGCGTGGGGTGAACGGTCGCCCCGAGTACATTCGCGATGCCATCAACGGCACCTTGCAGCGCCTGGGCGTGGACACCCTGGACCTGTACTACCAGCACCGAATCGACCCGCAGGTGGCCATCGAAGAAACCGTCGGTGCCATGGCCGAGCTGGTGCAGCAAGGCAAGGTGCGTTACCTGGGGCTGAGCGAAGCATCCGCCGCCACGCTGGAACGCGCCCATAAGGTGCACCCGATCAGCGCCCTGCAAAGCGAATATTCCCTGTGGAGCCGCGACCAGGAAAGCAACGGCTGCCTCGCGGCCTGCCAACGCCTGGGCATCGCGTTTGTGCCTTACAGCCCGCTGGGCCGAGGCTTTCTGACGGGCGCCCTGAAAAGCCCGGCGGATTTCGATGCCGATGACTACCGTCGCACCAACCCACGCTTCCAGGGCGAGAACTTCGCGAAGAACCTGCAACTGGTCAAGCAGGTTCAAACCCTCGCAGCCGACAAAGGCGTCACCGCCGGGCAACTGGCGCTGGCGTGGGTGTTGGCACAAGGCGACTTCATTATTCCGATTCCTGGCACCAAGCAGCGCAAGTACCTGCAGGAGAACGTGGAGGCCGTGTCAATCCGCCTCGGCGCGGCTGAACTGGCGGCACTGGAGAGGATCTTTCCGGCCGATGCAAGTGCCGGCCTGCGCTATCCCGCAGAGGTGATGGCCATGCTGGATATCTGACGGCCAAGCTCAAGGGGCACCCGGTTTGCGGTGCTCCGACGCCAACACGTTTAGCACTAAAGCCCCTCCGGGGGCGGGGAACCTTCTCAGTCGGAGTTCCACGTAATAGCAACCCTGATACGTAATCAGGGTGCCCTTACACGCCACCCCAGAGGACATACCGATGTTATCTGCACTTGCCCACTCCTTGACATCCGGACTCTACGCCCAACTCCCCCGGCCTTTCGCTGAAACAAACGTTTCGCACTTCACCCCTCCCACCGACCTGACGCCAGGCATCGTGAACCGCCGCACCCACACGCTGCTTGTAGACGGTGACACCAAAATCAGCAGGGTCGTTGACTGGGACCCATCTGACCCCGAAAAACCGGAGATCCTGACCAGTTATCTGCACCTGCAAACCGGTAATGCCGCCGACCGTATCCACGTGCGCAGTTGGTCGGTGGACAAGCTGCAGATCTTCATCAACGATAAACCGCATTTAGTCGATATCAATACAAACGAAAGAAGCGAGCACGAGCTATTCATCGAAAGCCACGGCGGTGACGACACGGTCATCATCGACGATGACGTCAAGCTTCGCGTGAGCGTGCAAGGCGGCGACGGCAACGATTATCTCCAGGCGGGCGGAGGTCGCAGCAGGCTTTTCGGAGGGGCTGGCAACGATATCCTGCAGTTGGGCAGCGGACTGGGTTATGCCGAGGGCAACGACGGCGATGACACAATCATGGGAGGTCCCGGCAATGGCGTAATGTACGGCAATAAAGGCAAGGACCTGCTCATTGCAGGCTTTGGCCCCTCCACCAGGCAGACCTATCTGGACGGTGGCGACGACAACGATGTACTTCTCTCAGGCAGCGGACATACCGTTGCACATGGGGGCAATGGCGACGACGTCCTTGCAGGGTACGAGCGCACGACCTTCTACACCGGCAAAGGAAACGACACTATCTGGAACAACCAGCGCAAGGACCTTATCTACGCCAAGGCCACGGATGGTTTCGACCGCACCAGGGGGTCGACTTTCACCGAAGTGAAGCCAAGCAATGCCGGCAACCTGGGATTCAGTGTAGAAACTCCCCCTCAGACCCCGGAGGAGGACGCACAGGCTTTCAAGCAGCGCGTCGCCGACGATTTTGAATTTCTGCGCAGTTCACCCATAGGGCAACAAGCACTCAAACAAATGGATGAGCTCGCGGTAACAAATGGCGGCAAGGTCACCATTGAGCCAATCGGGAACGGCGGTACCGACTACATTCCTGGCGGTAGTGAACTGGATGAATTGACGCCCGAGGAGCGCGAAAGCGCAGAAGCCGGAACCTACGGGCATATCACGGATGGCGTTCCCGGTTTCCGCGTCACTCGCGGCATCATTCGCTATGAACCGCCATCTATTATCGAAAACGCCGAGCGTACCAATACAATGGTGCCCGTAACCGGTCTCGCCCATGAGATAAACCAAGCCTACACCTACGCAACCGGTACATCCGAGCATGGGTACACCCGCGAAGAGCCGGGGGAGGAAGGCCTTGTCGAGAACAACAAACGTCAAGTCATCGGTTTACCCTACGTTGAAGAACCTTCTCAGGACGGCACCCCTCCCTCGACATCAGCGCGTGTAACCAATCCGAAACACTTCACTGAGAACGCCCTGAATGCAGAAATGGGCAAACCCTTGAGGCAGTCCTACTTATGGACACCCAGCCCTCAAGGTCGCGGGAACTAATGCAGCGCCGGCAGGCCAGGCATTGATTCGATAAGCGGTAATCCCCATGGCGAGGCAGCTGCTGGCCTCGCCATGTTAAAAACCTGATTTGGCACCCCCGTACCTAAAGCTCTTCCTCGCCAAGCCGATAGCCCTACGAAGCTCCAAAACAGCCGCGTCGATAATAAACGCTTCGTAAGGACGACCCCCATGCCCCCACTGCGCTCCATCCAAGCTCGCTATACCCTGTTCCTGGTGCTGTTCGTCCTGGTGTTGTTCGTGTTGACGGTCGTCGGCATCGGCCAACTGGTCGCGCCCACGCTGCGCCATACCGAGGAACAGGTGGTGCTCAACCGCATCAGTGAGGTCGCCGAGCAGATCCAGGGCGAACTCAACAAGGTTCAGTCCCAGCAACGCACCATCACCCAGACCATTCCCCTGCTCGACAGCGATGCCATCGACAAGGTCCTGCCCGGCCTGGTCGACCAATATGGTGAGCTGAAGGTCTTCGGCGGCGGTATCTGGCCGCTGCCCAACCAGCGCACGCCGGGGCGCAACAAGCACAGCACCTTCTGGCACCGCGATGCCTCGGGCAAGCTGGCAGTGAACACCTTCTGGAACAGCGATCCTGCCCCCAACTATTACGACCAGAGCTGGTACAAGGGCGGACTCGCGTCGCCACGTGGCCAATGTGCCTGGGCCGCGGCCTACAAGGACGACGCCAGCCAGGAGCCGCGCACCAACTGCGCCATGGCGATCCAGCGTGACGGCGCGGCGTACGGCGTGGCCACCATCGACGTGACCCTGGGTTTCTTCAACGAACTGGTAGCCAGCAAGGAAAAGGACATCGGCGGGCAAATGCTGATCGTCGAAGGCGATGGCAAGATCATCAGCAACAGCACGCGCCTGAGCAGCCCGGTGGTGTTGAAGAACATCAGTGAACTGACCGGGACCTCGGCCTTTGCCGCCCAGGTCAGCAAGGCCCTGGCCCATCGCGACCAGGCCTTGCAGCGCAACGAGTTCGACAACCAGGGCGTGGCCAGTACCTTCTACATGCGCCCCATCGAAGGCACGCCGTGGTTCCTCGCCACCGCCCTGCCCACCTCGCTGATCACCGCCCAGCGCGATGACGTACTCGGCAGCCTGGCCCTGTTGCAGATCCCCATGGTGTTGCTGCTGGTGCTGCTGGCGGTGTATGCGATCCGCCAATTGGTGCAGCGCATGAAAATCCTGAAGACCAACATCGACGCACTGTCCACCGGCGATGCCGACCTGACGCGGCGCATCACCATCCGCGCCGAAGACGAACTGGGCGCCATCGGCCATTCGGTGAACCGCTTTATCGTCTACCTGCAAGACATGATCGGCGAAGTGACCCAGGCCACCGGTGCCATGTCAGCGGGCCTTGAGCAATTGCAGCAAACCTCGGCGCACACCAACAGCATCCTGGTGCGCCACGCCTCGGAGACCGACCAGACCGTTACCGCCATCACCGAGATGAGTTCCACCGCCGATACGGTGGCGCAGAACGCGGCGCAAACCGCTTCGTTCACCCAGCGCGCCAACGAACACGCCGACCGCTCCCGCGTGGTGGTGGGTGAAGCGTCCACCAGCGTCAGTGCGCTGATCGGCGAAGTCGCCAGTGCCACTCACACCGTCGAGAACATGCGCCAGGACGCCGCGCGCATCACCGAAACCCTCGGCGTGATCGGCGCGATTGCCGGCCAGACCAACCTGCTGGCCCTCAACGCCGCGATTGAAGCCGCGCGGGCCGGCGAGCAGGGTCGTGGTTTTGCGGTGGTGGCCGACGAAGTCCGCGCCCTGGCGGCGCGTACCCAGGCCAGCACTTCGCAGATCAATGAAATGCTCGCACGCCTGACCACCGGTGTCAGTTCGTCGGTGGCGGCCATGGAAAACACCCAGGCCAGCTGCCAGTCGGCGGCGGATGCCACGGCACGGGTGAACACCGGGCTCGACGAGATGGCCGGTTCGGTCAGCCATATCAATGACCTCAGCACCCAGATCGCCACCGCTGCCGAGCAGCAAAGCGCGGTGACCGAGGAGATCAACCGCAGCATGGTGCATATCCGACATATGGTCGAAGAGCTGGTGCAAAGCGGCCATGCCACGCAAACCAATACACAAAGCCTGCTGGACGCCAATGGCCGGGTGATTGCGTTGATGGGCCGGTTCAAGGTGCGCTGATAAATGGCTGAAACACTCCCGTGCAATGTGCGGGAGTGGGACTATTCTGACAGTTCACAGCCACACAGGAGGTGTGCCATGCGCGCTGTCGAGCAGTCGGTCCGCTTGGAACGGATCAGTCAGGAACGTTTTATCCAGGCCCCTATCGATGCCGTCTACGACTATGTGACCCAACCGGATCGCTGGCACGAATGGCACCCCACCTCCCTCGGTGCCGACACCGGCACCAGCGGCCCCCTCCCCGCCGGCGCACGTTTTACCGAAATGATCGACCTGCTCGGAGTACGCGTGCCCATGAGCTACCGCGTACAGATCGCCCGGCGTCCCGACGAGTTCAAGACAGTGTTCACCTCACTGGCCGTCGACGGTTCGATCCATTACTTTTTGCAGCCCTTTCGCGACGGCACCCTGTTCAAGCGCGTGCTGACCTATGAAACCGAATTGCAGTTGGCCAGCCTCCATGAACGCATGATCGAGCTGTCGGCGATTGCACTGGACCGGCTCAAGCAACGGATGGAAAACTCGCTCTCCGTATAATTTTGAAACATTAACCCGACGTCCCACGGATAAAAGCAGGGAGAATGCCCGGCTTACTGCCCGTATTGGACGAGACCCCAATGAAAACCCCGTTGCGATTGGCCCTGCTTTCAGCGCTGTTCACCACCACCCTGGCCCAGGCCGCCGACCTGATCCCCATCGATGTGCACCGCGACGCCAATTGTGGCTGCTGCAAAAAGTGGATCAGCCACCTGGAAAGCAACGGCTTCAAGGTCAATGACCATGTCGAAGCCGACATGAGCGCGGTCAAGCAGCGGCTGGGCGTGGCCCCGCGCCTGGGCTCGTGCCATACCGCCGTGATCGACGGCAAGTTCGTCGAAGGCCATGTGCCCGCCGAGCAGGTACTGGCCTTGCGCAAGCGCGACGACCTGCAGGGTATCGCCGCACCGGGCATGCCCATGGGTTCGCCCGGCATGGAAATGGACGGCCATGCCGAGGCCTATCAAGTCATCGGCCTGACCCGCGACGGCCAGGATGTGGTGGTGGCGGACTACCCGGCGCACTGATCGGTGCCGATGGGTTACCTGGGGCTGTTTCTCGCCGCATTTGGCGCGGCGACGTTACTGCCCCTGCAATCGGAGGCGGTGCTGGTCGGCCTGTTGATCAGCGGGCACTACAGCCTGTGGCTGCTGCTGGGTATCGCCACCCTGGGCAACGTCCTCGGCTCGCTGGTCAATTGGTGGCTGGGGCGCTGGGTGGAGCACTTCAAGCAGCGTCGCTGGTTTCCGGTCAGCGACAAGCAGCTGGAAAAGGCCCGCCATCATTACCAGCGCTGGGGGCATTGGACGCTGCTGCTCAGTTGGCTGCCGGTCATTGGCGACCCGCTGACGTTGGTGGCCGGGGTGATGCGTGAGCCGTTGTGGCGGTTCCTGCTGCTGGTGACCCTGGCCAAGGGCCTGCGATACGCGGTGCTCGCCGCCGTGACCTTGCAGTGGGTGTTAATCCCCCGTTAATCCCCCGCAAACAGCATCCGAGCACCCTGTTCGGAGCCCCGCCCATGCCTCTATCCCGTGCCTTTTGCATCGCCGGCCTGCTGACGGCCAGCATCGCCCCGGCGTTCGCCGCCAGCTATGGCCCTGAGCTGCAAGGCTTCCAATACCCCTATCCCCTCGAACATTTCCAATTCCAATCCCAAGGTAAATCCCTGCAAATGGGCTACATGGACGTGCCGGCCAAGGGGCAACCCAACGGTCGCAGCGTAGTGCTGATGCATGGCAAGAACTTTTGCGGCGCCACCTGGGAAAGCACGATCAAGGCCTTGAGCGACGCCGGTTACCGGGTGATTGCACCGGACCAGATCGGCTTCTGCAGTTCCAGCAAGCCCGACCACTACCAGTACAGCTTCCAGCAATTGGCCCTCAACACCCACCAACTGCTGGAAAAACTCGGCATTCAGAAGGCCACGCTGCTCGGCCATTCCACCGGCGGCATGCTCGCCACCCGTTATGCGCTGATGTACCCCGAGCAGACCGAGCAGCTCGGGCTGGTCAATCCCATCGGCCTGGAAGACTGGAAAGCCCTGGGCGTGCCCACGCTAAGCGTCGACCAATGGTATGCGCGGGAGCAGAAAGTCAGTGCCGAGGGGATTCGCAAGTACCAACTCAATACCTATTACGTCGGACGCTGGAAGCCGGAGTACGAGCGTTGGGTAGACATGTATGCGGGCCTGAGCAATGGCCCAGGGCATACGCTGGTCGCATGGAACTCGGCATTGATTTACGACATGATCTTCACCCAACCGGTGTACTACGAGTTCAAGCATCTGCAGATGCCTACCCTGTTGCTGATCGGGACCGCCGACACCACCGCCATTGGCAAAGACATTGCGCCGCCGGCGGTCAAGGCCAGGATCGGCAACTACGCGGTATTGGGCAAGCAAGTGGCCAAGCTGATTCCCCACGCCACACTGGTGGAGTTTCCAGGCCTGGGCCATGCGCCGCAGATGGAAGAGCCGGCGAAGTTTCACCAGGCGCTGTTGCAGGGCTTGAACGCCCTTTAATCCAACTTTTTTCGAGGCACGCGTGCATGTCGGTACAGATCGCAGTCATTGATGATTGGCAGAATGTCGCCCGTGGCGTGGTGGATTGGTCGCCGCTGGAGGCCGTGGGGCGGGTGCACTTCCTGCACGACTATCCGGCCGATACCGCCACGATGATTGAGCGTTTAAAGGCGTTCACGGTCATTTGCGTCATGCGCGAACGCTCGACCTTCGACCAAGCGCTGTTGCAGGGTTTGCCCAACCTCAAGTTGTTGGTGACCGGCGGCATGCGCAATGCCGCCATCGATATTGCCGCCGCCAAGGCCCTGGGCATCCAGGTGTGCGGCACCGACAGCTACAAGCAGGCGGCGCCGGAGCTGACCTGGGCACTGATCATGGCGTCTACCCGCAATCTGCTGGCCGAAGCCAACTCACTGCGCGCGGGTGGCTGGCAGGCGGGCCTGGGTGGCGACCTGCACGGTAAGACCCTGGGAGTGCTCGGCCTGGGCAGCATTGGCCAGAAGGTTGCGCAGTTCGCCCAGGTATTCGGTATGCGGGTGCTGGCCTGGAGTGAAAACCTCACGCCGGAGCACGCCGTGCAGGCCGGGGCGACCTGGGTCAGCAAGCGCGAGCTGTTTGAGCAGGCCGACATTCTCACGATTCATTTGGTACTCAGCGACCGCAGCCGTGGCCTGGTCGACGCCGAAGTATTGAGTTGGATGAAGCCGACGGCCCGGTTGGTGAACACCGCGCGCGGGCCGATTGTGGATGAGCAGGCGCTGGTGCAGGCATTGACCACTGGTCGCCTGGCGGGCGCGGCGCTGGATGTGTACGCCGAAGAGCCGCTGCCGGTGGATCACCCGTTTCGCCACTTGCCCAACGTACTCGCCACGCCCCATGTGGGCTACGTGAGTGAGCAGAACTACCGGCAGTTCTACGAGCAGATGATTGAAGATATCCAGGCCTGGGCCAAGGGCGCGCCCATTCGGGTGCTTGGCTGACGCACCAATCAGGTGCGACCCGCACTAAGGGTGTGAGCTTAATCTTCGTGGTGAGCAGGCTTGCCCTGCGCTGGGGCGCGAAGCGGCCCTGAAAACCGGCAACGGGGTGGCAGGCCGCCAAATTGTTTGGGAGCGCTTCGCACTCCAGCGCAGGGCAAGCCTGCTCACTACAACCTCTCGCCTTCCTCAATTGCATATGGTTACAAGTTTTTTGTCCTACAAAATTCCCGCACAAACCCTACAGGCTCTGGAATCTGTCCTAGACTGATGACCGATGGGTCCCTTCCAAAACAAAAACCCCGCAAAAAATCTAAACTTTCGAACTCTGCCGTAGGTCCAGTTTTAAGGTAGGGCGAGTGCACGCGGTTCACACCCGATGCCCGTCCATCCAATCTATTTAAGCCGACCGTGCAACTGGCATAAGCCTTGCCAGCTTGTATAGCGCTTGTGCGCCTGGCCGCAGGATGCGGTCTTCGGAGCTAGTGGCAGCGGGCCATTAGCCAACCAACATTGGGAGAGAACTATGATCAGTGCCGCTGTAGATACTCAGGGAGAGCGTTTTAGTAAGGCGGCAGAGGGGCCAACGTCACTGGCCGACCTGCCCAACACTGTGCGGCCGATCGTGAGTAATAATCCCAATCGCAAGAAGGTATTGTTCGTCACCTCCGAGTTCGCCGACCTGGTGAAAACCGGTGGCCTGGGCGACGTGTCCGCGGCCCTGCCCCGCGCCATGGCCCACTTGCATGATGTGCGCGTCCTGATCCCCGGTTACCCGCAGGTGATGGAAAGCGACAACCCGATCCATATCATCGGTGAGCTGGGTGGCCACGCCGCGCTGCCGCCGTGCAAGATCGGGCGCATGGACCTCAAGGACGGCCTGGTCATCTATGTGCTGATCTGCCCCGAGCTCTACGAGCGCGAAGGCACGCCCTACGGCGCCAACAACGGCCGCGACTGGCCGGACAACCATATTCGCTTCGCCCGCCTGGGCCTGGCCGCCGCCGACATGGCCGCCAACCTGGCCCAGATCCACTGGTGCCCGGACCTGGTGCACGCCCATGACTGGCCCGCCGGCCTGGCCCCCGCCTATATGCACTGGCGTGGGTCACGCACACCCACACTGTTCACCATCCATAACCTCGCCTATCAAGGCGTGGTCAGCCTGGCCTCGACGCCGGAGCTGGGTATCCCGCCTCACGCCTTGCAGCAGGAAGGCATGGAGTTCTACGGCAAGATGTCGTTCCTCAAGGCGGGCATGGCGTATTCCAGCCACATCACCACCGTGAGTGCGACCTACGCCCAGGAAATCACCACCCCGGAATTCGGCTGCGGCCTCGACGGTTTCCTCGCCGCCAAGACCCAGCAGGGCCTGCTCAGTGGCATCCCCAACGGTATCGATGAAAGTTGGGAAACCTCCACCGACACGCACCTGACCCACAACTTCAATATCGGTGACTGGGAAGGCAAGGCCATCAACGCCGACCACGTGCGCGAGCTGTTCGGCCTGCATGACTCCACCGGCCCACTGTTCGCGGTGGTCTCGCGCCTGGTCTACCAGAAAGGCCTCGACCTCACCGAAGCGGTGGCGAGCTTTATCGTCGAGAACGGCGGGCAGATCGCCATTATCGGGCGCGGCGAGCCGGAAGAAGAACAGGCCATGCGTGAACTGGCGCTGCGCTTCCCGGGCCAGGTCGGTGTGCGCATCGGCTTCAACGAGACCGACGCGCGGCGCATGTTCGCCGGCAGCGACTTCCTGCTGATGCCATCGCGCTACGAACCCTGCGGCCTGAGCCAGATGTATGCCCAGCGCTTCGGCTCACTGCCCGTGGCTCGCAACACCGGCGGGCTGGCGGACACCATCGAGAATGGCGTCACCGGCTTCCTGTTCAATGAATCCACCGTAGAAAGCTACGAAGAAGCCCTGAGCCGCGCGTTCCGGGTCTTCGCCAATAAAGGCCTGCTCAACGCCATGCGCAGCCGCGCCATGACCCAACCCTTCAACTGGTGCCAGGCGGTGGAACCCTACGCCGAGCTGTATGAACAACTGGTGGCCAAGGCCTTGGGGAAATCGACTAAATAATCAAGGGAGGTCTTCATAGATGCCGTTACGGACTTTGGAAACCTGGCCCCACGGCGCAATCATGCTGGACGCGCAACACACGCGTTTTGCCTTGTGGGCGCCAGACGCGTTTTATGTCAGCGTTGAATTGGAAAACGGTAAATCCATCGCCATGCTGCCCCAGGCAGATGGCTGGTTCGAGACTGAAGTGAAATGCCCGGCGGGCACGCGCTATCGCTACAACATCGATGGGGAAATGGACGTTCCCGACCCCGCGTCCCGGGCCCAGGCCTCGGACGTGCATGGCTGGAGCCTGGTGGTCGACCCGCTCGCCTACACCTGGCGTCACGCCAACTGGCAAGGCCGCCCCTGGCACGAAGCCGTGATCTACGAATTGCACGTCGGCGCGATGGGGGGCTACGCCGAAGTCGAAAAGCACCTGCCACGCCTGGCCGAGCTGGGCGTCACCGCGATTGAATTGATGCCACTGGCGCAATTTCCCGGTGAGCGCAATTGGGGTTACGACGGTGTACTGCCCTACGCACCGCAGTCTTCCTACGGCTCGCCCGAGCAACTCAAGCACCTGGTCGACAGCGCCCACGAACACGGCCTCGCCGTGATTCTCGACGTGGTCTACAACCACTTCGGCCCTGACGGCAATTACCTGGGCCAGTATGCCAAGGGCTTCTTCCAGGAAGACGTGCACACCCCATGGGGCGCCGGGATCGACTTCGAGCGCCGTGAGGTGCGGAATTTCTTCCTCGATAACGCGCTGATGTGGCTGCTTGAGTACCGCTTCGACGGCCTGCGCCTGGACGCGGTGCACGCCATCGACAACCCCGGTTTCCTCCAGGAACTCGCGCATCGGGTACGCCAGCAGGTGGATACCGGTCGGCAGGTGTGGCTGGTGCTGGAAAACGAGCTGAACCAGGCCAGCCTGCTCAAGGAGGATTTCGACGCGCAATGGAATGATGACTTCCATAACGTGCTGCACGTGTTGCTGACCGGCGAGACCGATGCCTATTACAGCGACTTTGCCCAGGATCCCACCACCAAACTCGCCCGTTGCCTGGGCGAAGGGTTTATCTACCAGGGCCACACCACCCGCCATGGCCACGAGCGCGGCGAACCGAGCGCTGACTTGCCGCCCACGGCCTTCGTCGCGTTCCTGCAGAACCACGACCAGATAGGCAACCGCGCCCTGGGCGAGCGCCTGCACCAGCTCTGCTCGCCCCAGGCGCTCAAGGCAGCAACCGCCCTGCTGCTGTTGTCGCCGATGATTCCGCTGATGTTCATGGGGGATGAGGCGAACGCGAGCGAGCCGTTCCTGTTTTTTACCGACCACCACGGTGAACTGGCTGAAGCGGTACGCGAAGGCCGACGCAATGAATTTGCCGACTTCGCCGCGTTCCATGACCCCGAGCGCCGTGAACGCATCCCGGATCCCAACGCACTGTCGACATTCGCGCAATCGGCCCCGGTGATCGCCGACACCCCACACGCCGAGCTCTACCGCCAACTGCTGGGCCTGCGCCATCGCCATATCGTGCCGCACCTGCCTGGCGCCGTGGCATTGGGCGCGCAGGTGCTGGCCTACGCCGCCGTCAGTGCGCGCTGGCGCCTGGGCAACGGCAGCCTGTTGCAGATCGACCTGAACCTGAGCGCCACGCCGCTGGATCACCCGGCCACCGCGCCGGTCCTGTTCGAAACGCCGGCCCTGCAAGGTGCGCAACTGCCGCCCTTCAGCGCCCGCGTCACCTTATCCCCTGTTGGAGAGCACCCTTGAGCGAAGCGAACCTGGAAATCCTCGCCAGCCGCGCGGGCCTGGCCGTCGATTGGATCGACGCAAACGGCCGCCCGCAACGAGTGACACCCGACGCCCTGCGCGCGGTTCTCAAAGGCCTGGGCCACCCGGCCGACAACGATGCCGACATCAACGCCAGCCTGCTTGAATTGGAGCGGGCGCAACAAGACAAGCACCTGCCGCCCCTGATGACCGTCGACAGCGGCGAAGGCCTCGACCTGGCGCGCTACTTCGAACCCGACACCCTGTGCCGGGTCAACCTCGAAGACGGCGAAAGCCTGGAACTGCGCCTCGACGGCGATGCCGTGCTGCCCGGGGTTATCGCCCTGGGCTACCACCAGGTGCAGATCGACAACCAGAGCTTTACCCTGGCGGTCGCGCCCACCCATTGCTACAGCGTGGCCGAAGCGGTGGACAACCGCCCCGCCCGCGCCTGGGGCCTGAGCGCCCAGCTGTATTCACTGCGCCGCCTGGGCGATGGCGGTTTCGGCGACACCCTGGCCCTGGAACACCTGGTCCGTTCCGCCGCCGAACGCGGCGCCGATGCCCTGGCGATCAGCCCGATGCACGCGATGTTCAGCGCCGATACCGAGCGCTACAGCCCGTACTCGCCGTCCAGCCGCCTGTTCCTCAACAGCCTGTATGCCTCGCCCGCCTGCATTCTCGGCGAACGTGAGGTGCGCAATGCGATTGAAGCCCTTGGCCTGGAAGAAGAGCTGCGCGCGCTGGAACAGCACAGCCTGATCGACTGGCCAGCCGCTGCGCGAGCCAAACAGCGGCTGTTGCGCGTTCTGTATGAAGACTTCCGTCACGGCCATCACCCGCAGCATGCCGACTTCCTGAGCTTTCGCCAGGCCGGTGGCGAGGCGCTGGAAAACCATTGTCGCTTCGAAGCCGTGCAGGCAGTGCGCGCCGCTGCAGGCGAGGACCTTGACTGGCGCCACTGGCCTGAAGAGTGGCGCTCGCCGCAAAGCCCTGCGCTGGTTGCGTTCGCCGAAGAGCACCACGCCGAGATCGGCTTCTACGCCTTTGGCCAATGGCTGATCGCCCGTTGCCTGGAGCGCGCCCAACAAGCCGCCAAAGGCAGCGGCATGGGCGTCGGCTTGATCGCTGACCTGGCCGTCGGTGCCGACGGCGGTGGCAGCCAGGCCTGGAGCCGCCAGGATGAGTTGCTGGCCGACCTGACCGTGGGCGCGCCACCCGACATCCTGAACCGTGCCGGCCAGGGCTGGGGCATTTCCGCGTTCTCGCCCGAAGGTCTCAAGCGCAACGGTTTCCGCGCGTTTATCGAGATGCTGCGGGCCAACTTCGCCCATGCCGGCGGCTTGCGCATCGACCATGTAATGGGCCTGCAACGCCTGTGGGTGATCCCCATGGACGCCTCGCCGCGTGACGGCGCTTACCTGTATTACCCGGTGGACGACCTGTTGCGCCTGCTGGCGCTGGAATCCCACCGCCACCAGGCGATCGTGCTCGGTGAAGACCTCGGCACAGTGCCCGATGGGCTGCGCGAAAAACTCATCGCCCGCTCGATCCTCGGCATGCGCGTGCTGTTGTTCGAACAGGGCCACGATGGCCAGTTCAAGCCGATCCTCGACTGGCCGGACAACGCCCTGGCCACCACCAGCACCCACGACTTGCCGACCCTCAACGGTTGGTGGCACAGCCGCGATATCGACTGGAACGTCCAGTTGGGCCTGATCGATGCGCCCACCGTGGAGCAATGGAGCGAGCACCGCCTGCGTGAACGCCAGGCGCTGCGCCAGGCCTTGAGCCAGGACCCGCAGAACTTCGTCGATGAGATCCGCAATGAAACCGACCATATGATCGACGCCAGCGTGCGCTACCTCGGCCACACCCGTGCGCCGCTGGTGCTGTTGCCGCTGGAAGATGCCCTGGGCCTGGAAGAACAGGCCAACCTGCCCGGCACCACCGACACCCACCCCAATTGGCGCCGCCGTCTGCCGGGCGAGGCCTCCAGCCTGCTCGACAACGCCGGTGCCGCGCGCCGCCTTGAACTGCTGGCCGTCGCGCGCAACCAAGCCTACGAGCGTGACCGATGAAAGCCCTGCCCCTGCGCGCTACCCAGCGCCTGCAATTCCACAAAGGTTTTACCCTGGACGATGCTGTGCCACTGGTGCCGTACTTCGCCCAGCTCGGCATCAGCCATCTATATGCCTCGCCACTGCTGACTGCCCGCGCCGGCTCGATGCACGGCTACGATGTGGTCGACCCCACCAGCGTCAATCCCGAGCTGGGTGGCGAAGCCGCCTTGCGCCGGTTGGTCGCGGCCCTGCGCGAGCACGATATGGGGCTGATCCTCGATATCGTCTCCAATCATATGGCCGTGGGCGGCGCTGACAACCCTTGGTGGCTGGACCTTTTGGAATGGGGCCGGCTGAGTCCCTACAGCGAATTCTTCGATATCCAGTGGCACTCCCCCGACCCGCTGCTCAAGGGCCAATTGCTCATGCCCTTTCTCGGCAGCGACTACGGCGAAGCCTTGCAGAGCGGCACGCTGACGCTGCATTTCGATGCCGCCCACGGCGCGTTTCATGTTGAGCATTACGAACATCGCTTCCCGATCTGCCCACGGGATTACGCGGCGATCCTCGGCACCGACGAGCTGCTCAAACCCCTGGCCGACCGCTTCAGCGCCCTGGCCTATCAGGATGACGCCTACGCCGAAGCCGCCTGGCTCAAGCAGGCATTGGCCGAGCGCGCCACCGAAGTCCTCGAGCTTATCGAACGCCGGCTGACCGAGTTCGACGGACGCACGCCCGAGGGCTTCAAGCGCCTGCACCAGTTGCTCGAGCAACAGGCCTACCGCCTGGCCAGCTGGCGCACGGCGGCGGACGATATCAACTGGCGGCGCTTCTTCGACGTCAACGAACTGGGCGGGCTGCGCGTGGAGCGCACCGCAGTGTTCGAAGCCACCCACGGCAAGATCTTCGAATTGATCAGCGAAGGCCTGGTGGATGGTCTGCGCATCGACCACATCGACGGCCTGGCCGACCCGCGCGGTTACTGCCGCAAGCTGCGCCGTCGGGTGGATACGCTGTCGCCCGAACGGCACTTGCCGATCTTCGTCGAAAAAATCCTCGGCGAGGGGGAAACCCTTCGCGAAGACTGGCAAGTGGACGGCACCACCGGCTACGAATTCATGAACCAACTGTCGCTGCTGCAACACCATCCCGAGGGCTTTGCGCCGCTGGCGGAATTATGGACGCGTCACAGCGAACGTCCCTCGGCGTTTATCGAAGAGGCGCGGCTGGCCCGCCAGCAAATCCTCAACGGCTCCCTGGGCGGCGACTTTGAAAGCGTGGCCCAGGCCCTGTTGCAAGTGGCCCGCGACGACGTGATGACCCGCGACCTGACCCTCGGCGCAATCCGCCGCGCGCTGCAGGAACTGATCGTGCACTTCCCGGTGTACCGCACCTATATCAGTGCTCGCGGTCGCAGCGCAGATGACGACAAGGTGTTCCAGCAGGCCATGGACGGCGCCCGCACGACCCTTGGCGAGGGCGACTGGCCGGTGCTCGAGCATCTGGAAAATTGGCTCGGCGGCCAACCCTGGCGCAATCGCCCGGTGGGCCGCGAGCGCAAGATGCTCAAGCATGCCTGTGTGCGCTTCCAGCAACTGACCTCGCCGGCAGCGGCCAAGGCCGTGGAAGACACCGCGTTCTATCGCTCGGCCGTGCTGCTGTCGCGCAACGATGTGGGCTTCAGTACCGAGCAGTTCAGCGCGCCGTTGGCCGAGTTTCATGCCATCAACCAACAGCGCTTGCAGGCCTTCCCCGACAACCTGCTGGCCACCGCTACCCATGACCACAAGCGCGGCGAAGACACCCGGGCGCGCCTGGCCGTGCTCAGCGAGTGCGCGCCGTGGTATGTCGAGCACGTGGAGCATTGGCGCACCCTGGCGGCGCCGTTGCGCGACGACGCGACCACACCGTCGGCCGGCGATGAACTGATCCTGTACCAGGTGTTGCTGGGCAGTTGGCCGCTGGACCAGGCCGAGGACTTCGAAGGCTATCACCAGCGCCTGTGGCAGTGGCAACAAAAAGCCCTGCGCGAAGCCAAGCTGCAGAGCAGCTGGAGTGCGCCCAATGAGGCCTATGAACAGGGTGTCGAGGCTTTTCTCACCCGCCTGCTGCTCACGGAGGAAGGTCGGCCCCTGCGCAGTGCGATCAATAACGCCGCCCAGGCCATCGCCCCCGCCGGCGCACTGAATGGGCTGGCGCAAACCTTGCTTCGCCTTACCGTGCCGGGTGTGCCGGACCTGTACCAGGGCGATGAGTTCTGGGACTTCAGCCTGGTGGACCCGGACAACCGTCGTCCGGTGGATTTCACCGCGCGGCAACAGGCACTCAATACCCCGCCGGACATCGGCGAACTGTTGTTCAACTGGCGTGACGGGCGTATCAAGCAAACCTTGATTGCCCAGGTACTGGCCTTGCGCAAGGCCCATCCGCAGGTGTTCCGCAGCGGCCGCTATACAGCGTTGGAAGTGGTCGGCCAACACGCCGGGCGGGTGGTCGCATTCTGCCGCGAACACCAGGGCAAACGCGTGCTGGTAGTGGTGCCACGCTGGTCCCATGAACTGCTTGAAAACGGTGTGCATCCCCAGATCAATGCGCAGGTTTGGGGCGATACACGGGTGAAATTACCGTTCGCCGCACCAACGCAAAACTGGAAGGGACTTTTTCATACAGGCGCAGTCACACCAGACAAGGAGCTGTTGATCAGCACTGCCCTGGGGGATTTCCCGGTCAATGTCTTTATCAATCCTGATGATCAAGAAAGCTGAAAATTTTCTGTGAGGAGCATTGTGATGAGTACTGAAGACAAACGCATACGCGAACTGGCGCATCAGATCTGGGAGTCTGAAGGCAAACCCCACGGGGAAGACGCGCGCCACTGGGAGATGGCGCGCAAGCTGGCCGAAGCCGAAGCGCTGACGCCGAGCAAACCCAAGCCCGCCGCCAAGCCCAAGACCGCCCCCAAGCCTGCGGCGAAAGCCAAGCCAGCCGCGAGCAAGCCGGCGCCGCCGGCGGCCAAGAAGCCACCCGCGCCGAAAAAGCCCAAGGCTTAACGCGCACGGCGCCATCGACCTTTTGCCGGCGCGGTCGGCAAAAGGTGATTTCACTCTTCTTATCATCCGCTGAAAACTCGTCAGCACGGCCGCGTTCGGCCCGAAAAAACAGCCTTGCAGGAGCAACTCAATGAGCAAACCCCATAAGACCCCTTCGACGCCGGGCAGCGAGCCGTCGCGGATTCGTGAAGGTTTGCCCTTCCCCCTCGGCGCGACCTGGGATGGCCTGGGTGTCAACTTTGCGCTGTTCTCGGCCAACGCCGAGAAAGTCGAACTATGCCTGTTCGACGACACCGGCGAAGTGGAACTCGAGCGCATCGAATTGCCCGAATACACCGACGAAATTTTCCACGGTTACTTGCCCGACGCCCACCCTGGGCTGATCTACGGCTACCGCGTGTACGGGCCGTATGATCCGGCCAATGGTCATCGCTTCAACCACCACAAATTGCTGATCGACCCCTACGCCAAGCAACTGGTGGGCGAACTCAAATGGTCCGAAGCGCTGTTCGGCTACACCATCGGCCACCCGGACGACGACCTCAGTTTCGACGAGCGTGACAGTGCGCCCTTCGTGCCCAAGTGCAAGGTCATCGACCCGGCGCACACCTGGGGCAACGACCAGCCGGTGCGGGTGCCGTGGGACCGTACGATCATCTACGAAACCCACCTGCGCGGCATCAGCATGCGCCACCCTTCGGTGGGCGAAGACGTGCGCGGCACCTGTGCAGGGTTGATGGAAGATGATGTGCTCAAGCACATCCGCCAGTTGGGCATCTCGTCGGTGGAATTGCTGCCGGTGCACGCCTTCGTCAACGACCAGCACCTGCTGGAAAAAGGCATGACCAACTACTGGGGCTACAACAGCATTGCCTTCTTCGCCCCCGACCCGCGCTACCTGGCCAGCGGCAAGATCGCCGAGTTCAAGGAGATGGTCGCGCACCTGCACGAGCAGAAGCTGGAAGTGATCCTCGACGTGGTCTACAACCACACCGCCGAAGGTAACGAACGCGGCCCGACCCTGTCCATGCGCGGCATCGACAACGCCTCGTACTACCGGCTGATGCCCGATGACAAGCGCTTCTACATCAACGACTCCGGCACCGGCAACACCCTGGACCTGAGCCACCCGTGCGTACTGCAGATGGTCACCGACTCCCTGCGTTACTGGGCCAACGAGATGCACGTCGACGGCTTCCGCTTCGACCTGGCGACCATCCTCGGCCGCTACCGCGATGGCTTCGATGAACGCCACAGCTTCCTCGTGGCCTGCCGCCAGGACCCGGTGCTGCGCCAGCTCAAACTGATTGCCGAGCCCTGGGACTGCGGCCCCGGTGGCTACCAGGTGGGCAACTTCCCGCCCGGCTGGGTTGAATGGAACGACCGTTTCCGCGACACCGTTCGCGCGTTCTGGAAAGGCGATGACGGCCAACTGGCGGACTTCGCCGGGCGCATGACCGCCTCGGGCGAGATGTTCAACCACCGTGGCCGCCGCCCGTACAGTTCGGTGAACTTCATCACCGCCCATGACGGTTTCACCCTGCATGACCTGGTGTCGTACAACGACAAGCACAACGAAGCCAACGACGAAAACAACCAGGACGGCAGCAATAACAACCTGTCCTGGAACCACGGCGTCGAGGGCCCCACCGACGACCCGGAAATCAACGCACTGCGCCTGCGCCAGATGCGCAACTTTTTCGCCACGCTGCTGCTGGCCCAGGGCACGCCGATGCTGGTCGCCGGTGACGAGTTCGCGCGCACCCAGCACGGCAACAACAATGCCTACTGCCAGGACAGCGAGATCGGCTGGGTCAACTGGGACCTGGACGAGGACGGCAAGGCGTTGCTCAAGTTCGTCAAGCGCCTGATCAAGCTGCGCCTGGCCTACCCGATCCTGCGTCGTGGGCGCTTCCTGGTGGGCGACTACAACGAGGACATCGGCGTCAAGGATGTCACCTGGCTGTCGCCGGCTGGCACCGAGATGACCACCGAGCAATGGGAAGACAGCCACGGCCGTTGCCTGGGCATGCTGATGGATGGCCGCGCCCAGGAAACCGGGATTCGCCGCGCCGGTGCCGACGCCACCTTGTTGCTGGTGGTGAACGCCCACCACGACGTGGTCAATTTCCGCCTGCCGCCGGTGCCGGAGGGTGAGTTCTGGACCTGCATGCTCGACACCAACGAGCCGGCGGTACGTGGCCAGGAACGCTTCGAGTTCGACCACGAGTACGGTGTGACCGGCCGCTCGCTGCTGCTGTTCGAACTGCAGCGTGACGACGAGGTGTGACATGGCACTGCATGGATTCCTTCAAGGCTTCCAGGGCTATGCGGACACGCAGGCCCTGGCCAAGGCCTTGAGGGCACTTCAGGAGGAAGGCCTCGATCAGTTGCCGCTGCCTGGCAGCGGCGACACCCTCGGGCGGTTCAGTCGCCTGGCGCAGGTGGCTGGCCATGACCTGCGCTTGTGCAAGCTGTTCGAAGGCCACACCGATGCGTTGGCGATCATTGCAGAGCTGCGCAGCCCGGCGCCGCCTTTGGGCAGTCTGTGGGGCATGTGGGCCGCAGAACCGCCGAATGCCAAGGTGCAGGTGCGCTGCGAGGGTCATCGCCTGCGTCTGGACGGGCGTAAAGCCTGGTGTTCCGGGGCGGCGGTGCTCAGCCATGGTTTGTTGACGGCGTGGGATGAACAAGGCGGCCAGCAATTGGTCGCGGTGCAGATGGATCAACCGGGCATCACGGTCACCCACGACGGTTGGAGTGCCGTGGGCATGGCCGCCACCGGCAGCGTCGAGGTCGTCTTTGACGGTGCCCATGGCCTTGCCGTGGGCGGCCCCGGCGACTACCTCGCGCGCCCCGGGTTCTGGCAAGGCGGCATCGGTATCGCCGCCTGCTGGTACGGTGCCGCACAACGCCTGGCCGAGGTGTTGCGCGATCACTGCAGCAAGCGCTCGGAGCCTCACGCCCTCGCCCATCTGGGTGCGGTCGACAGCGCCTTGAACAGCGCGGCCTGTGTGCTGCGGGCCAGCGCTGAACAGATCGACCGCTACCCCAGGGCCAATGCCCGGCACCTGGCCCAGCAGGTGCGCGCGTGCATCGAGGACACCGTCGAGCAGGTCATGCGGCATGTGGGCAGAGCCGTGGGCGCGGGTCCGTACTGCAAGGATCCGCACTTCGCCCAGTTGATGGCGGACCTGCCGGTGTATGTCCGCCAGAGCCATGCCGAACGCGACCTGGCCGGCCTCGGCGAACTGGTCGCCGGGGAACCCACAGGGAGGTGGCAGTTATGAAACCCAACCCGATCGTCGGCCAGGGCACGCCCCTGCAGCGCTGGCAGGACTCGCCGCTGATGGCCGAACTGCCGCAGATCAGCGTCGAACAATTGGTGCCCGAGGGCCACCGCGCGGTGATCATCGCCCCGCACCCGGATGACGAAGTGCTGGGCTGTGGCGGCCTGTTACAAGGCTTGGCCGAACTGGGCCGGCCCATTCAATTGATTTCGGTCACCGATGGCAGCGCCAGTCACCCCGGCTCCACCCACTGGTCGGTGGAGCGCTTGAGCGTGGTGCGCCCCCAGGAGTCGGCCCAGGCCCTGCATCGCCTGGGTGTGCCGTTGCACAGCCTGAAATGGTTGCGGGCCGGCTTCAGCGACAGCCAGGTCGCGGCGCGGGAAGAGCAGCTCAGCGCCTTTATCCAGCGCCACCTCAAACCCACGGATGTGGTGTTTACCACCTGGCGCGAAGACGGCCATTGCGACCACGAGGCCGTTGGCCGCGCGAGCGCCAAGGCAGCGCACGCGGTGGGTGCGGCCCTCTATGAGCTGCCGGTGTGGACCTGGCACTGGGCGTCTCCCGAGAACAGCCTGGTGCCCTGGCACCGTGCCCGCAAAATCCCCCTGACCTGTGAAGCCGTCGCGCGCAAGCGCCACGCCATCCATGCGTTCGCCAGCCAGCTGGAGGGTGACCCGCAGATCGGCCTGCCGCCGGTGCTGGCACCCTATGTGGTGGAGCGTCTGCTACAACCTTTTGAAGTGGTATTCGTATGAGTGTGGCGACACCGTATTTCGATCAACTGTTTGCCGGTAACGACGACCCCTGGGCCTTTCGCCAACGCTGGTACGAGCGTCGCAAACGGGCGCTGACCCTGGCACTCCTGACCCGGCCGCGCTATGCCTCGGTGTTCGAGCCCGGTTGCGCCAATGGCGAATTGAGCTTCGAGCTGGCCCCGCGTTGTGATCACCTGCTGTGTTGCGACACCGCCTCGGCCGCCGTCGCCCTGGCACGCAGCCGCCTGCTGGGCTTTGCCCATGCCCGGGTGGAGCAGAGCCGCCTGCCCGCGCAATGGCCGACCGGCGAATTCGATCTGATCGTCTTGAGCGAGCTGTGCTACTACCTCGACCGCGATGACCTGTGCCGCTTGATCGATCGCGCCCTCGGCAGCCTCACCGCCAACGGCCAGGTGTTGGCCTGCCACTGGCGCCCGACGATCGACGGGTGCCCGCAGACCGCCGAACAGGTGCATGCCCTGCTCCATGAGCGGCTGGGGATGCCCCTGGTCGCCACCCACCACGAACCCGACTTTCTACTCGACCTGTGGAGCCGCGACGGCACTTCGGTTGCCACCCTTGAGGGCCTGCGATGATCGGCATTCTGATCCCGGTACATAACGAAGAGGCGCTGCTCGGCGAGTGTCTGGAGGCCGCATTGGTGGCTGCCCGTCACCCAGGCCTGCTGGGTGAAGCGGTGCAGATCCTGGTGCTGCTCGACAGTTGCAGCGATGCCAGTGCGGCGATTGCCGAAGGGTTCCCGGTGCAGCGCCTGGAGGTGCAGGCGCGCAACGTGGGCCATGTGCGCGGGGTGGGCGCGCGACACCTGCTCAACCAGGGTGCGCGCTGGATCTCATGCACCGACGCCGACAGCCGCGTGGCCCCCGATTGGCTGGTGGCCCAGTTGGCACTGGGCGCCGACGCGGTGTGCGGCACCGTGACCGTCGACGCCTGGAGCGAAGGGTTCGACCCGGCGGCGCAGATCCGTTACCAGCAGGCGTACCACGCCCGTGACGGCCACCGGCATATCCATGGCGCCAACCTGGGCATCAGTGCCGGAGCCTATGTGCGGGCCGGAGGGTTCGAACCGCTGCCCTGTCACGAAGATGTGCAATTGGTGCGCGACCTCGAGCGCTGCGGGGCGTCCATCGCCTGGAGCCACGCCCCGCAAGTCATCACCAGCGCGCGCCTGGAGGCCCGTGCCCAGGGCGGGTTCGGCGATTATTTGAAGAGCCTGATGTGCGCGTCTTGAAAAAAACGACATTGCAAAATGTAAAAGCGACCAATCCTTGTCTATGCTGATGACGCCTTGCTGGTAATTCAGGGTTGGATTACCACGCGTGCACCACGGCGGAGTCTGTGGTGAATAAATAGAGTCGTCCCGTCAACGGGGCACGACCCAGCATCAATCGACAAGGACGTAACGCCCATGAAGCCTGCCTCCCTCAGTGAAGGCCGTCGCGGCCCCGCGCAAATCTGGAACAGCGCACCGCAGCTGGCGCAAATCCCGCCTATCTCTACCACCTCCCTGGTGCCCGCTGGCGCGCGCGTGGTGATCATCGCGCCGCATCCCGGCGACGAGGTGGTGGCCTGCGGTGGTCTACTGCAATTGCTCAGCACCCTGGAACACCCCCTGCAAATGATCTCCATCACGGACGGCAGTGCCAGCCACCCGGGGTCCCACGTGTGGCCAGCCAGCCGCCTGAGTGTGGTGCGGCCCCAGGAAAGCGCCGAGGCGCTGCGCCGCCTGGGCATGCCCTTGCACAGCCTGAAGTGGATTCGCGGCGGTTTCTGCGACAACGCCCTCGCCGCCCGCGAACCGCAACTGAGCCAATTTATCGCGCGCTACCTGCAACCGGGCGATGTGGTGTTTTCCACCTGGCGCAACGACGGCAATGACGACCATGAGGCCGTCGGCCGTGCCAGCGCCAACGCCTGCAGGCTGGTGGGCGCGCAGCTTTATGAACTGCCGATCTGGGCCTGGCACTGCCCCGCCCGCGAGGGTGCGATGATCCCCTGGCAACGGGCGCGCAAGGTACGCCTGGACACCTGGACCGTGGCGCGCAAACTCCACGCCGTCCATGCGTATGCCAGCCAGTTGGCGGGCGACCCGCAGATCGGCCTGGCGCCGATATTGGCCCAGGTGCTGCTGGAGCGTATGCGCGAGCCTTACGAGATTGTGTTTTCGTAAGACCGGCAGCTCGTCTATACCTGTCAACTCTGACAGTAGCGCCCTGCACGATGTATGGCTAGGGTGCAAACAGCGCTGCACCCGTTGAGGTGCAGTCGAGAAAGCCATGCCAACTCCTTGCATTGGCCGGTGTTTTCGAACAGGTAACCCGCACTCCCTGCTCCGTATCGCGTTTCACGTTGTCATGGTCTGGCCTGCACCGGCCTTTGCCGGTGCCGGGGCAACTTTCCCCTCGCACGAGGATGGATCATGCGCTCACGGACTCCGACCCTGTTGTACCTGATTGCCCTGGCGACACTGCCGAGCGCCTCTTACGGGGCGTGCACCATCAGCAACACCGCCGGCGACGACCTCTCTTCCTGCGACAGCGGCACGGCACCAGGCTTTACCGACAGTGCCGGCAATAACACCCTGAACCTCAGCGCCACGGGGCGGATTACCGGGAATGTCACCTATGGCGCCGGCAACGATCTGGTGGATGTGAACGGGCCCAGTGCCGGGATTGATGGCAACCTCAACCAGGGCGATGGCAGTAATATTTTCCGGCTCAACCTGGGCAACATCACCGGCAGCGTCAGCCAGGGCTCGGGCGCGGATGTGGCGCAGATCAGCGGCGGCCAGGCCGGCGCCGTCAGCCAGGGCGCAGGCGTCGACAGCTACGCCCAGAGCGGCGGCAGGATTGCGTCACTGGCCCAGGGCGATGGGCTGGACGACTTCAACATGAGCGGCGGCATCATCGACGGTGCTTTCGAGGATGGCGACCGGGCCAAGATGAGCGGCGGCCGCATTGGCCGAGTCGACATGAAACTCGACAACAACCTGTTCGATATGTCGGGTGGCAGCATCATCGCCAACCTGGTAACCGGCTTCGGCGACGACACCATCCTGATCTCGGGCACGGCCTTCGTCGGCGGCAATATCAGTGTCAGCGGGGGCAACGATCACGTGGCGGTGTCCGGTGGTGACGTCAACGGCCAGATACTCCTCAGCTTTGGCGACGATCACTTCGAATGGACCGGTGGCAACCTGCATTCGTTCGTACTGCTGGGCGCCGGTGACGACACGGCGGTGCTGCAAAACCTGGTCAATACCCAACTGGCCGCGGCGCAGTTGATCGACGCTGGCCTGGGTGTCGACACGCTCACACTGGACAATACCAAGGCAGGCGATCCGGGCCTGTTTTCCAACTGGGAGAGCATTCGGCTGGACAACCAGTCGCAGCTGATCCTGGGCGGAACGCTGAAACTGGGTGACAGCGACACCGGCACGGGCAGCCTGAGCATCGACGGGACCAGTGAACTGTTGATCGGCACCGGGGTGATCGACCCGTTTACGGCCGGCCAACGGGTGAACGTCACCAACAGCGGCACCCTCAACATGACCACCGGCAACACCCGCACCAGCGACACCTTGACCATCAATGGCAATTACACCGGCGACAATGGACGGCTTTTACTGCAAAGCGCCCTGGGCGCGGATGATTCCCCCAGCGACAAACTGATCATCAACCAGGGCACCCTCGCCGGTACCACCGCCATCAGCGTCACCAACCTCGGCGGCGCGGGCGCGGCCACCCTGCAGGACGGCATCCAGGTGGTGCAGGCCCTCAACGGCGCGTCTGGCAGTGGCAGCGCATTTACACTGGCGGGCCCGGTACCTGCCGGCGCGTTCGACTACTACCTGTTCAAAGGCGGTGTCACGGCCGGTACGGCGGAGAACTACTACCTGCGCTCGACGATCCCCGTGGTGCCGCCTGGCCCGGTGATTATCGTGCCGTTACCCACCCCGGTTCCCGGTGAACCACCGCTGCCGCCCAATCCCGGGACCGAACCGATCCCTATTTATCGTCCGGAAGTGCCGATCTACGCTGCGTTGTTTCCCGCCGCACAGCAACTCGTGCAGGGCATGCTCGGCACCTTTCACCAACGCATGGGCGACCAGAGCCAGCAACTGCACAGCGGTGCACTCACGTCGGGTTGGGGACGGACCTACGGCAACAGCACGCGCCAGAGCTTTACCGGGACGGTCAGCCCGTCGCTCGACAGTTCGGTGACCGGCTTCCAGGTGGGTACCGACCTGTACGCCAGCACCTACGACAATGGCCTGACCCAACGCAGCGGGTTCTTCGTCGGCCACAGCACCCTCAAAGGCAACATCAAGGGCTTCAACGGCGGCTGGCAGGACAAGGACGCCGGCAAGACCACCTTGCGCGGGGACAGCCTGGGGGTCTACTGGACGCTGATCGGCGCCAACCAGGCCTACCTCGACCTGGTATTGATGGGCACCCGCTTCGACGGCAATAACGAGTCGGATCGTGGCGTGAAGATGGACACCCGGGGGCACAATGTCACGGCGTCCGCCGAAGTCGGCTGGCCGTTTGCCGGGATGGGTAACTGGGTGGTTGAACCCCAGGCGCAACTGATCGTCGGCAAGACCAGACTGGATAAGCAAAACGACGGGATCTCCGACGTTTCCTATGACGCCGACACTAACGTCACCAGCCGCCTCGGGGTGCGCCTGCGCGGTGACTATCAGGTCCGCAGCATGCCGCTTCAACCCTACGTACGGGCGAATGTCTGGCACACCAGTGCCGGGCAGAACACCGTCACCTTCAACGGTGTGACAGCCATCGACACCGAGCAGAAGTCCACCACCCTGGACCTGGGCGCCGGCGCCACGCTGAAGGTGGCCACGGGCATCAGCCTGTACGGCGAGGTGGGCTACAACCGCAACCTGGACAGCAACACCTTCAACGGCCGCCAGGGCACGGTCGGCCTGAGAATGGAGTTCTAGGGAACCCGTGAATCACCTATGACCGGGATTGACCACACCGGCCGCCTTGAAGCGTGAAAACTGAAAGGCAATGCCCAACCAGATAAACCAGGCCGGCATCACGTACAGCGCCAGGCGTGTATCCGGCCGCAACGCCAGCAGGCCGAGGACGAAGGCCATGAAGGCCAGGGAAAACCAGGCCATCGGCACACCGCCAGGCATCTTGTAGAGGGATCTGGCGTGCAGGTCCGGGCGTTTTTTGCGGTAGGCAATGTAGGACCCAAGGATGGTCGACCAGGTGAAAATCACCAGGATCGCCGACACCGTCGACACAATCGTGAAGGCGGTCATCACCTCCGGCACCACAAACAGCAACACCAGGCCCAGCAGCATCAGCAAGGTGGTGAAGGCCAGGCTGATAAACGGCACGCTGCTTTTCGACAAGCGTCCAAAGATACCCGGGGCGTCCCCCAGGTCAGCCAGGCCGAACAACATGCGGCTGGCGGAGAACACCCCGCTGTTGGCCGACGAGGCCGCCGAGGTCAGCACCACGAAATTGACGACCCCCGCCGCCGCTGGAAAGCCCGCCACCAGGAACAGTTCCACGAACGGGCTCTTGCTCGGCGACACCTGTTGCCACGAAGTGACCGCGATGATGCACGCCAGGGCCAACACGTAGAACAGGATGATGCGCAGCGGAATCGAGTTGATCGCCTTGGGCAAGGTCCTCTCCGGTGCTCGGGTTTCGGCGGCTGCGGTGCCGATCAGTTCGGTGCCGGCAAAGGAAAAGATCGCCATCTGGAAGCCGGCGAAAAAACCGAACAGGCCATTGGGAAACGCCGCCTGTTTGTCCAGCAAGTGGCTCACGGAGGCCGTGACCCCGGTGGGCGAGACAAACGAGCTGGCAATCAGCACCACGCTCACGCCGATCAGGGTCAGCACCGCGATGATCTTGATGATCGCGAACCAGAACTCCACTTCGCCGAACAGCCTGACCGTCAGCACGTTCAACGCGAACAGCGTCAACAGCATGCCCACCGCCGGCATCCATGCCGGCACATGCGGGAACCAGTACTGGAAAAACCCGCCGACCACCACCGCGTCCCCCACCACCGCCACGCTCCAGCTCAGCCAGTACGACCAGCCGAGAAAGAACGCCGCACGCGGGCCCAGGTACGCGCCGGCAAAGTCGGCGAAGCTCTTGAAGTTGAGGTTGGACAGCAGCAGCTCACCCATGGCGCGCATCACGAAGTACACGAACAGCCCGATGATCATGTAGATCAGGATGATCGAGGTGCCGGACAACGCGATGATCTTGCCGGAGCCCATGAACAGGCCGGTGCCGATCGCACCGCCCATGGCCATCAGCTGGATGTGGCGGTTGCTCAGGGTGCGTTGCAACGCAGGCTTTTCACACAGCCCGGACGTGGTTGTTTTCATCACAAAACCTCTTGTTATGTTTTTGAGTTTTGGCAGAAAAAAAATCGAGCGAGTGTTGTTATCAGGTCAGGCAGTCTTGCTTTCGAAGCCGTGCAGGACGTTGACGGCGTTGATGCCGATCTCGTCGACCATGTAGCCGCCTTCCATCACGAACAGCGTCGGCACGCCGACCCCGGCGATGATCTCGCCCATGCTGAGGAAGTCCTGGCTGTCGAGGAGGAAGTGGCTGATGGGGTCGTCCTTGAAGGTGTCGACGCCGAGGGAGATCACCAGCACCTCGGGGGCGAAGTGTTTGAGTTGCTGGCAGGCGTGGTTCAGCGCGGTTTTGTAATGGTCCCACGTGGTGTTTTTCGGCAAGGGGTAGTTCAGGTTGAAGCCCTCCCCCGTACCTGCGCCGCGTTCGCTGTCGGCGCCGGAAAAGTACGGATAGGACACCGACGGGTCGCCGTGCAGGGAAATGAACAGCACATCCGCGCGGTCGTAGAAAATATTCTGCGTGCCGTTACCGTGGTGGAAATCCACATCCAGCACCGCCACGCGCCTGGCACCTTGGGTGATGGCCTGTTGCGCGGCAATCGCGGCATTGTTGAGGTAGCAATAACCGCCCATGTATTCGCGGGCCGCGTGGTGCCCCGGTGGGCGGCACAGGGCGAAGGCGCTGTGATGGCCTTCGTCGATCAGCGCCAGGCCGGTGAGCGCGATGTCCGCGCTGGTCTTGACCGCCTGCCAGGTGGTGGCGGTGATCGGCGAGCCGGCGTCCATGGCAAAGAAGCCCAGTTTGCCGTCGATAAAATCCGGCACCTGCTCATTGGCCAGGTCGCGTACCGGCCACACCAGCGGCAGCGCGTCATGGCGGCGGCCGATGGCGGTCCATTCGGCCCAGGCGGTTTCGAGGAAGCTGACGTAGCGCTCGCTGTGGGCGTTGACGTAGCAGGCGCGCTCGAAGCGGCGCGGCACGATGATATCGCCCAGCCCGACGTGTCGGACGCGGTCACGCACGGTGTCGGCGCGGCTGGGTTGTTCGAATGAGGGCTTGAGCACGCCGTCCTTGAGTTCGGTGCCGTGGTGCAAACGGTGGTCATCACTAAAAACAGTCAGCATTTGGATACATCCGCCAGAAAAAGACAGGGTCTATTTTGTTCTGGCTGCGCAGGGCTTTCTTTGCTTTTACTTCTTACACTGATAGCTTTATCGGGTGTTTTTACCCTGGTTACAGCCAAATATGAAAAATAAAACCAAACAGGTCGTTCTGGACGACACCGATCTCGCCATCCTCGCCCTGCTGCAGGAAGACGCGAGTATTTCCAACGCCCAACTGAGCGAGCGCCTGGCCCTGAGCCTTACCCCCTGCTGGCGTCGGCGCAAACGCCTGGAGGAAGAAGGCGTGATCAAGGACTACCAGGCCAACCTCGATCGCAAGCTGCTCGGCCTGGACATCATGGCGTTTGTGCATGTGCGTTTTGCGATCCACACCGACCACGCGCCGGATGCGTTCGAAGCAGTGGTGAAGGAGCTTCCTCAGGTGCTGGCGTGCCACAAGATCACCGGCGACGCGGATTACCTCTTGCAGGTGCTGGCGGAGGATCTGGACAGCTACAGCGAGTTTGTGGAAAGCGTGCTGCGACGGCAGCTGGGGATTGCGTCGATCCAGTCGAGCCTGGCGCTGCGCGAGGTGAAGGCGACGAGTCGGATGGCGATTCCGAAGCGCGATTGAACACGCAAAAAAAGCACTCGCCGACGGCAGGTAATGGCCAAAAGCCTGCCCTGCAGATGTGAAAAATTCGTTAACTAATTCTCCCCAAAGGCTTTTTCCGACAGGTTTAATCTGCCAAACTAATGCGAATAATTATCAACAGATTTATTATTCGCCAAGGACGGCACTTAGGGGAGAGTCCGTTCCATGTCTGTGCAACAACACGGCGGTAAAGGTTTTACACCCAGTCTGATTGCTTTGGCGGTGTGTCTCGCCACTTCGCACGCGGCCTTCGCCGCCGACGCTGAAACGCCGGCAACCACCTTGGAACTGGGTGCGACCCAGATCTCCGGCGAGCAGCAACTGGGCGAAACCACCGAGGGTACGCAGTCCTACACCACCGGCGCGATGAAAACCGCGACCAAACTGCCCCTCACCCTGCGTGAAACCCCGCAGGCCGTCACCGTCATCACACGCCAGCGCATGGATGACCAGGGGATGACCAGCATCAACGACGTGGTCAATGCCACGCCTGGGCTATTCCTCAATTATTCCAACGGCCCGGGCCGGCAGTCCTACACCTCACGCGGTTTCGACATCGACAACCTGATGTACGACGGCATTCCCAGCGGCTACAACGGCGTTTCCGTAGGCGCCCAGCCGAACCTGGCGATGTTCGACCGTGTCGAGGTCGTGCGTGGCGCCACCGGCCTGGTGACCGGTGCGGGCAACCCGTCGGCGGCCATCAACCTGGTCCGCAAGCGGCCGCTGGACGAACAGAAAGTCACCCTCACCGGCGCCGCCGGCAGCTGGGATGACTACCGTGGCGAGCTCGACGCCTCCAGCCCGCTCAATGACAGCGGCACCTGGCGCGGCCGGGTGGTCACCTCCTACCGCGACGCCAACAGCTTCATCGACAACGCCGAGTCCTATCACGGCCTGTTCTATGCCGTCACCGAAGCCGACCTGAGCGAAGACACCACCCTCACCCTCGGTTTCTCGAACCAGAAGGACAAGACCAACTACTTCTGGGGCTCGTCGATGATCGGCCAGGACGGCCATCACCTGGACCTGCCGCGCTCCTACAATCCCGGTACCGACTGGGAGAACAAGGATCAGGAAATCAACACGGTCTTCGCCGAACTGCGCCAGCGCCTGGCCAATGACTGGAAGCTTCAGGTCAACGCCAACTACGCCGAACAGAACGCGTTGTTTTCCGGCTCCTACCAGTCGCGCTGGGTCAACAACACCCTGGCGCGCACGGTCTACCAGGCCGCCTACGATGAAAACCAGGCCGGCGTCGACGCCTTTGCCAGCGGCCCGTTCCAGGCATTCGGGCGCACCCATGAACTGGTGGTGGGCGCCAGCCGACGCATCTACGACATGACCACCCACAACTACAGCCCCTACAACACCAACTGGCCCCTCACCGCGGGCAAACCGGACTTCGTCCACACCACCAACGATCGCGAGGTCACCACCCAGGACGGTGTCTACGTGACCACGCGCCTGAGCCTGGCGGACCCGTTGAAGCTGATCCTCGGCGGGCGCCTGGACTGGTATGACTACGATGCCCATGGCAGCAACGACGGCGACTATCACGTCACCCGCAACCTCACCCGCTACGCGGGGCTGATCTACGAGCTGGACGATCACCACTCGGTGTACGTCAGCTACAGCGACATCTTCACGCCGCAGAGCGCCAAGGACACCTCCGGCACTCCGGTCAAGCCGATTGTCGGCAAGAACTACGAGGTCGGCATCAAGGGCGAGTACCTGGGTGGCGCGCTGAATGCGAGCGTGGCGCTATTCCGTGTCGACCAGGAAAACCGCGCCACCCAGGTGACCGTGCAAAACTGCCCACAGACGGAGTGCTATGAGGCCTCGGGCGAGATTCGCAGCCAGGGGATCGACTTCGAACTGCAAGGCGCACTGACCGAGAACTGGCAGGTCGGCGGTGGCTACACCTACGCGCGTACCCACACCATCAAGGATGAAGCCAACCCGCAGAAGGTCAACAAGCAGTACGACACGGACGTTCCGGAGCACCTGTTCAAGCTGACCACCCGCTACAACTTCCAGGGCCCGCTGGAGAAACTGCGCGTGGGCGGCAACATCTCCTGGCAAAGCCGCCTGTACAACGACGTCAAGCTGGCTGACGGCAGCACCTACCGCCTCCAACAGGGCGCCTACGCCGTCACCGACCTGATGGCCGGCTACAAGGTCAACGACCACCTCGACCTGCAGCTCAACGCCAACAACATCTTCGACCGCCGCTACTACTCCACCATCGCCAACTCCGTGAGCTATGGCGGCGACGCCTACGGCACCCCACGCAACATGATGCTGACGGCCAAGTACAGCTTCTGATCCACCTGGCGGCTGCCCGCTCGGGCAGCCGCTCGGCGAACGCATTCGCGCTTAAAGTCCCCTCCCCCAAAGCCGATAAGCTTTCTGGTTTCCCTGCCCCCGCAAAGTGCCTGAACGCGGGCCGTAGTGGCACGCCGCATGCTTTGATTCTTGCCAGACCACATGGAGTAAGAGTGAATGCCCGCACGCGCACGTTTCCTGGAGCACTACCGCAAGGCCGACCGTATCATGCTGGCATTGATCTGGCTGATGACGCTGTTCTCCGTCGGGCTCGCGTTCTGGCACGACACCCTGACCCAGGCAATTGTCGTGGGAGGAGGCACCAGCACGGTGCTCACCGCGCTCTACCGCGCCATCGGCGGCACGCGGGTGATGCGTTGTGCACTGGGCGCGGGCTTGATGGTCATGGCGGCGCTGCACATCAACCAGGCCCAGGGCGTGATCGAAGCGCACTTCGGGATTTTCGCGCTGCTGGCGGTACTGACGTTCTATCGAGACTGGCTGCCGATCCTGGTGGCCGCCCTGACGATTGCCGTGCACCACGTGGTGTTCCATGCGTTGCAGCATCAAGGCTTCCCGGTGTTCGTGATGGCGCATCACGGCGGTTGGACCATGGTATTTGTCCACGCCTTCTACGTCGTGATGGAAACCATCGCCCTGCTCTACCTCGCGGTAAACAGCCAGGCCGAGGCGGTGGAAAGCGAGGAAATGCTGGAAAAAATGCTCGCCGTCACCACCCAATTCACCGTGGACAGCGCCAAAGGTGAAGGTAAGGTGCACGTCTCTCTTGCCAAGCGCTTCGACCATTTCCTGCAACAAATCACCCACCTCATCGACGGCGTCGCCCGCGACTCCCACGGTCTCGGCCAACTCGGCCAGGAACTGGCCCACGCCAGCGGCACCCTGGAAAAAGGTGCTCGCCACCAACTGGCCGAAATCGCGCAAATGACCGACTCCATGCAGCGCATGGAAGACGCCATGGGCCACATTACGGTGCACGTCGAAGAAGCGGTTGAGCACGCGGGCGTCGCCAGCCAACAAATCCTGCGTGGCCAGGAAAGCGTCGGCCGCGCCCAACACGAAATCACCCAACTGGCCACACGCCTGGAAGGCACCCACCACACCGTGCAAGGCCTGGCGGTCCAGGCCGAACAAATCGGCTCGGTACTGGAAGTCATCAGCAGCATCGCCAACCAGACCAACCTCCTTGCCCTCAACGCCGCCATCGAAGCCGCCCGCGCCGGCGAACAAGGCCGCGGCTTCGCCGTCGTCGCCGACGAAGTGCGCAGCCTGGCGCAACGCACCGCCGTTTCCACCCAGGAAATCAAAACCATCATCGAGGGCCTGCAGCAAGGCAGCCGCCAGGCCGTGGAAGCCATGCACGACAGCCGCCAGGGCGTGGAACGGTGTGTGGAGGACAGTCAGCTGGCAGTGGAAATGCTGCGAGCGGTGGGCAATGACATTACCCAGATCGATGCGCTGAATGGGCGGATTGTCTCCACCACACGCGAACAGACCTCGGCGAATCAGGAGATTGTCGGGCGCTTGCAATCGGTGCAGAGCATTGCTCAAAACACCGCTGACGACGTGGAGATGTTGGCCAGGAGCAGCGAGCAGTTGCCGCCGATTGCGGTGCGGTTGGATGCGTTGGGGCGGCGGTTTCACCCGTGATAGTTTGGGGCTCGCCATCGGCCGGAAGCCATCACGGGTCTCGTCTTGACGGCCCGGGCCGCCCCTGGTCCTGAGCGTTCGCTTAGTCTTGCTTGACCAGCTCGACCCTGCGGTTTTCAGCTTTGCCTGCCTCGGTGGCGTTGTCGGCCACCGGGTCAGCCTCGCCAAACCCGGCCGCAGATAACCTCGCCGCGTCGATGCCCTTGGCGGTGATGGCGGCCTCGACGGCCTTGGCGCGGCCGTATGACAGTGTCTTGTTGTGCGCGGGGTCACCGGTGTGATCGGTGTAGCCGTTAATGGCCAGTTTCAACGATGTATTTTGCTTGAGTAACAACAACACTTGCTCGATCTGTGGCTGTGAACCCGGAAGGATGCGGGTCTGGTCAGTCGCAAAGTTGATGTGCAATGCCACCTTGCCGGTTTTATCTATCTGCGCTTTCAGTTCACTGGCCGGCAACAGGCTGGCCGTTATTTGCAGCGGTTTGGTTTCGGCAATCAGCAGGCCGCCGCCGAACGCGTAGCTGCACAAATGAATCCAGATATCGCGGTCGGCGCGATGGATAACAAACACCTGCGCGGCGTTATTCCAAATGTCCCCCAGGCCACTGTTGTATTTGAGCGCGAAGTCCCGCGGCCATTCTTTGATCTTCTGGCCGGGGTCTTCCGGAATCCTGCCATCGAAGATCTTGCTGCCGCCCAACGAGGACACGACGGACTCGAGGTTGCGCTGCAATTCCAGGTCGGAGAACGCCTTGCCCTGCGCGGCGTCGATATGGGCTGACCAGACCTTGCCTTCTACTACTGCCAGGCGATCACCGGTCCAGAAGGGTACCTGATCAAAGTCGGAGACATCGGGCGCGGTGGCGATGACATATCCGTCGGGAAGGGCGATGTAGGGAAAGGCGCCCAACGGCACGTTCGACACCTCAAGACTCGCGGCATCGAATACCTTGTTGTCTGCTCCGCTCTCGAATGACGAGGCTTGAATGCTCAGCCCCACGGTGACGATTAAAACCAGGGTAGTCGCTGCTGTTTTTTTCACTAACGTCATGTTATTCCCGCAAATCCTTAGCACCCAGGGTGATGGTCGAGCGGATAAAGGGTGCTGCTGTCGTTGGCTGCTTATAAAACCGGGGCTATCGAGATAACTCAATAGCACAGCTGCCCTATTGCATCGAGCTTTGGCGCTGGATCACAGTTGTTCGCGCTCTAATAGGTCTTTTCTACGCTATTCGACGCTGCCGATCGTATTGAACAGGGATGCTTTTTTTGAAACCTATAACCACCAGAAAAATTGAAATGAACGCTGCGCTGGCGATGGCCTTGATCTCGCTGTTAACCACCAGCGCTACCTGGACCGAGGCAGCCGTTGGTGCAACGGCCTCCTCGGCACCGTGTACCAATGAAGCGGATTTCCAGGCCGGCACCGTTGTGGAGTCTGAAAGTCGCGACAACACCTCTGCAGTAACCAATCGTAGTAAAACCGAAACGCTGGGCCATGAAGACTTCGCCGGGGCCAACCCGGTGGCGTCATTACACACCACGTTCATAAGCAATTCGCCGGTGTATTTAACGACCACCTTTGCGCAAATCAAGGACGGCCAGTTGATTCGCTATGGTGATCGGCACGGTGCCGGGCCTTCGTTGACCACGACCCTTTACACCCCTCCTCCCACCACGCCGCTGGATTTACAACCCGGGCAGACAGTCGCCGTCAGTTACAAGAACCAGGTCGTCAGCGGCGGCACCACGCTTGAGTTTGAGGTATCAGAAAAGCTGACCTACCATGGCCGCGAGACGATCAAAACAGCACTCGGGACATTCGAGACCTGTCGCTTCACCAATGAAATTTCTACTGGGTCAACGTCCGGTCAACAACCGACCCAGAAGGTCGTGGTGCAGAATTGGTTTGCTGCCGAAGGGCCCTACCGTGGGCAATCAATCAGGTCGACCAGTCTCTCCGGAACGAATGGTGGACAGGAGCGGCTCGTTGAAGTGGTCAAGATGCGATATGAGACGCGAGCCAACTAGGTAGCTTTATGCCCAGGCGCTGAGAAGGAGGATAGCACTGCCCTTCCTGGCAACGGGTTCAAGCACGCTGTTTGTGCCGCAGTTGCATCGAGCAAAATGCACTTAATTGCTTAATGGCCTTTAGCAACTAGTACAGGTGTACTAGTTCAGCTGTTCTATATCATAAGTTGTATGAGTCGGACATGATCAAAGCGTGTTTTCATTGATCTGGACGGGTTGTGCTTGCTGATATGAGTTGCCGAATTGTGGTGGCGGACGAACATCCACTTTATCGAGAGGGCATGACAGGATTACTGGAGTGCTTAATACCTGGAGCAAAAATAAAACAGGCAGGAAACCTGGAGGAAGTCTGGGCTCTCCTGAATCGCTGGCAACCTGTCGCCATGCTGTTTATCGAAGTATATTTGCCAGGGCTTTGCTCCTTGAAAGAGCTTGCAAAACTGTGCGAGGAAAGAGGCACTACTGCAGTCGTTGTTGTTTCGACAGTCGATGACAGCGTGGTCATTACGCGAGTGATGGAGGCCGGCGCCAATGGTTTTATTGGCAAGAACATTTCAGCCGAAGAGGTACGTAACGCCATCAACGATATTCGGAACGGCCAAGTAGTGGTCAAATACGAACCGGCCGAATCGCCATCATTTGAGAGTGATCACGCGATGGGCAAACTGACGTCGCGGCAGCGGGAAGTCTGGCATTTGATCGCACAAGGTAAAACCAACAAGGAAATTGCCGCTGAACTGGAAATCTCTCCCTATACCGTGCGTATTCACGTGTCTTCGCTGATACGTGCCTTGAACGTACCCAATAGAGCAGTAGCCGCCGCGCGTTTCGCGGGGCGCTACACCTGCTAGTCCCTTGATGGATCTACGGGTAACTCACACTTCATTGACTTGACCTGTTCAAGCAATACGTTACGCAGTTCCGGCGGTCGCACGGGTTTGGCCAGTACCGAGATATTGAATGCGTGCAGTGATTGACGGATGCGCTCGATTTCGTGCCCGGTGATGACCAATGCCGGTATCTCTTGACCCCGGAACTCGCGTATTGCCGCGATACATTCGGCCCCCGAGACCTTTGTGCCCAGGTCGAAGTCGGCAATGATGATGTCGCAATCGCTGGCCAGGGTATCCGCATCACTGTGGGTCTCGACGACGCAGCCCCATTTCTCCAGCAGGGCCTTGGTGGCCAGCAACACATTGGCGTCGTCTTCAATCAGGCATATCCGTAGTCCGTTCAGGCGCTCATGGGTGCTTTTCATCCGAGGCGCGACGACCTTGGGGGCGGCGTGTTTCAACCCGCTGATTGCCACCTGGGTGCCGCGCCCGGGCGTGGAGCGAATATCTACATCGACATTGAGCAACTGGCTGATGCGCTTGACGATGGACAAGCCCAACCCCAGGCCCTCGACATCCTTGTCGCGTGCGTGGCGCACCCGGTAAAACTCTTTGAATACGTCCGGCAGATGTTCGGCGGCGATACCGCAGCCCTTATCGTAAACCACCACGGCCAAGCCCTTTGCCTGGCGTCTGACACCGATCAGCACGGGCTCTCCCGATGCGTACTTGATCGCATTGGACACCAGGTTCTGCACCATGGTGGTCAACAGCCCCGCATTGACATTCACCCAGTGCTCGCAAGGGCGCAGGCGCAGTTCAATCCCGGCCCAGCGCGCGGCCTCGGTGTTCTGTTTGACGACCTCCTGCAACAGCGCGCCCAGGTTCACCGGTTCCGCTCGCGGCTCCAGCTTTCCGTTGTCGAGGGTGTAGATATCCAGGATCGAACGGAACAGTTGAGAGACGGTATGCAGCGAGCGGTCGATGTTGTCTACCAGGCGCAGTTCTTCGCCGCCCAGATTCGCGTCCCGCAGGCACGCGGTGAACAGGCCGATGGAGTGGATGGGCTGGCGCAGGTCGTGGCTGGCCTGGGCGAGAAAGCGTGATTTCTCCTGATTGGCGGCGATTGCCTCTTCCGATGCGATACGCGTGCGCTTGAGCAGAATGTGCGCATAGGCCGGTACTACGATGGTGGTCACGATCAGCATCAGGAACATGTAGGGCTGTGCGCGCCAGAAGGGGTTGAACAAGAAAATAACGATAAGGGTGGACAACGCGATCACGGTTGCCAGGGCCAGATAGTGTGAGCCGAAACGCATGCCATTACCCAGGGTTACCCAGAGCAGCGCGGCATAGATAGGCAATGCACCTTCGCCTCCCAGCACCATGGCGAAAGCGATACCGGTGTAGTCATGAAGCATGGAGAGCAAGCGCCGCCAAAAAAAGTGTCCTGGCCAGCGCTTGATCGCCATGCGCAGGAATATCGACACCACGATGAATGTGGAGATATACACGATGATGGGCGTGTAGGCTGCGGTATCGCTGGGGCGCAGCCCGCTCAGTACGATGATGTACAGCAGCGCACAGGCGCTGACGGTCAGGCGTAACGTGGCCTGATTGAGTTCGCTGTTCTTTTCCACGCGTTCAACCTCATGGACCATGGGGGATGCATCGCTGGATGCCGCCCCCTTGAGAACAATAAGGCGTAGGTTGGCGTGTTAAGGCATCAAACGACACAGCGTGTCGTATCAGAAGTGGAACGTGTCAGTAAAGCCTGTAGTAATCCACCACGTCATCCACGAAGTAGATTATCAACCTCGTTCCCTTGGTCTGGCTTTGAGCTTTTTTCGTGCCCGTCACACTGCCGACATCATTGGCGACACCCTGAGCCTTGGACACTTGCGACGAGGCGTCGTACATCTTCAGGCTTGTCTCGGTCGAGACATATTTGTGGGCCAGGGTCATGTACTTTTCCAGGCCCTCCTGGTTTTTATCATAGGTCCAGTTGGACCCATTGCTTCTGCTCGTTGAATCAAGTTCCTCTTCGGCTGGAGCGCCGAACAATTGCGTCACCTGAGTCTTGGTAGTTTTTCCCGGGATGATGGTTTTCTTCAGGTAAGCAACATCGTACTTTTGTGCTCCCGGATTTAAGGAATTCATCAAATCCCCAGTGTTAGCACAGCCTCCCAGGCCTGCGGTCAGTATGCACAGCGTGAATCCGATTCTAAGTAGTTTTCCATATTTCAAGCACATAGACTTACCTTGAGTTGTGATTAATACCATTCCATTTCGACCGGATGCACGGTGAAGTTGACACAACGTAGTGCAACTAATCGAGCCTTTGGATTCACAGGCGGGCAAACACACTGGAACACTTAAACGCTGAAGTTAAAGTGCATTCCGGTGTGCGCTCGGGCTCAAAGCCTTTAAGACTTTTTCGAGCGTGTACAGCTTATGAGGGCGCGTGAGCTGACGCCATAGTACAAGTGTGCTATAGGCGGACAACAGGGACTTGTCTAGCATAGCCAGATGGACATTAATGGCTTGAATTAATGTAATAAATTGCTCGCCAGTTGATGTAATGCCCGATTATTGAAGCCGCATGAATGGAGTCGAAATATGAAATCATGGATCACCGTCTTATCCATTCTGATGCTGTCCGGGTGTGCGGGTTCTCCCTTGAGTAATCTGGTCATGAACCAGCGTTATCAAACGACATCGGACATTACTGCTTCATGGGTAGGTGCATCCGAAGATGAGTTGGTGACGTCATGGGGGGCGCCGAAAAACAGCCATGGCCTCAGTGATGGCAACTCGAAAATCATCGGCTACGACTACGTATGGCTTACAAACGGCAGCCATTCGATGGAATGGGGTTATGTGCCTGATTACGCCCGTTGCGAACAGCGGTTCATGATTGAAAAGGGCGTGGTGACCCGCTGGTATTCATCTGGCGACTGTCCAAAAAGGCCTAAAGGCGCCAAGTTGATCCCCGGTAACACCCCCGTGCCCCAACCCACGCTCTAATGGTCACTGCACCGTCTTGATTCACGTATCGAGCTTGCCCGGCCACCCACTGGCACCGGGAAAGTTACTGAATTGAGCCGCCGCCGCCGCACGGGTGGGCACACCCAGGGATTTAAGCAGAGTGGAAACATGGATGCGTACGGTGAACGGGGAGATCCCCAGTTGCTTGGCTATTTCCTTATTGGTCTTGCCCGCTGCAACCAGGCCGAGCACTTGCCGTTGGCGGGCCGTGAGTGAGGCAAGGCTTGGGTCCAGCAGGGGATTTTCGGGGTTGTACTTCACCACGACTTCCCCTTCCCGAATCGCCAGGATGGCTTCGGCAATGCCTGCCGGATCAACGTTTTTGCCGATAAAGCCATCAGCGCCTTGGGCGATGACCTGGGAAATAATGTCCAGGTCATCGACCATCGACACCACAATGATCGAGGTGCGCTTGAACTCATTGCGCAGCTGGCCTATGACCTGCATAGACGTGATACCGGGAAAGCGCAGGTCCAGAATCAACGAATCAACTTCTGCGCCCGCACGCGCCAGCGCCAGTACTTCATCCAGATTGCCCGCCTGCTCTATCATCGCTGTCGGCATAAGCCGTTCTATGGTTCTCAGCATACCTTCGCGAAACAGAGGATGGTCATCTGCCACTATTATTCTGTGCGTCATGTCAAGGTCCATCTCACATCAGGTCCGGCGCATCGTAACGCAAACTGTAACGCCAGGTTTCAACTTTTAAGCGACTTCTTGCCCTGGAGAATCGCAATGAACATGACGGAAAAGAACAGTGAACTGGACCAGGCCACATTGCGGTTGACGGTCAGCACCTGTGCTTCGCTGTACATCTTTGTGGTGGCCCTCCTTCCTTCAAGTGACTTCGCCACCTATGTACCGATCATGTGGTACATGGCGTTTTTCATCAGCGTGGCAGTCCCCCTGCGCATGGCGATCAAGCGCTGGCCAGGGCACTTTTTCTGGCGCCGATTGTTCGCCATGGCCCATGACTATACCGGCATCGCTTTCGCCATGATCGTGGGTGGAGAAGGCGCGTTGCCGGTTTATGCCGCGTTGCTCTGGGTCACATTGGGCAATGGCATGCGCTTTGGCTCGCGCTACTTGACCGCCGCGACACTCATCGCGCTGAGCATGCTGGTCATGATCTTCATGCTTACCCCCTTCTGGCGCGCACAGCCCTACATGTTCCTGATGCTGATCGTGACCACCATCGTAGTGCCGGCCTATGCGCATATTCTGCTCAAGCGCACTCGCATAGCATCGGAAGAGGCAATCGCCGCCAATCAGGAGAAATCTCGCTTTCTCGCCCAGGCCAGCCACGACCTGCGCCAGCCCATCCACTCCATCGGCCTGTTCACCGCGTGCCTGCGGGACGCGAATTTGGGCGGCGAAGAACTGCGCCTGGTAGACAACATCGACCGCTCGCTGCATACCGTCTCTCAACTGTTCCGTTCGATCCTGGATATCTACACCCTCGACAACGGAAAGCTGGA